>NZ_FNBU01000011.1 GCF_900102435.1 Sporolituus thermophilus DSM 23256
CGTAAGAGAAGTCAACCCCAAGTTTGTGAACATAAAACATTGCCACGGCTAATCGTCTTGCTACTGCCGAACAGGCTTTTTTCCAACCGCCTTTCAAATTGCGACGATATATGCCGTAACCCCACTGACCGAGTGGCTCATTGTGCTTTTGAATTAGGGCACTGGCACATTTAACCAAGGCATAATGGATTTCTTGATTTCCCTTTCGTCTGGTTTGGGCTGTGACCTTACCGGCAGATACCTTTAAAGAAGGGTCACATCCGCAATAAGCGGCAACTTGTTTGGCAGTTTTAAATCTGGTAGGCGTAACAATTTGGGAAAGCCAAATAAGTGTAGTTATTTCGCCGATACCAGGGATGGTTAAAAAATGTGCAAACAGCTTTTTGCCGGAAATAGTCCGCCCTTTTCCAATTTCCCAGTTAATTGCTTTTGCAAGCTTTAAAGCCTGTTTGGTATATTCGTGTGCTTTTTCCTTATGGGTATCATAGTCAGCATACATGCTCTTGATGACGCTTTTGACCTCATCAGGAAAACCATCAGGGCAGATATAATCACTGGGGATAAAGTGGCCGTCGCACATATCCTCAATTAACGCTCGGCTTTTGATACTGGTTACGCTATCGATGCTTCCCAGTGTATGGCCGAAACGAAGGATATAGTTATTAATGCGATTGGCAATAGATGTTGCCATTTGCTGGTGAAACTGTCGTTGACGCATTATAATGCGCAATTCCTGTATCTTGTCGCTGATGACAAAGCTTTCTGGCCATAGTCCTGTCATGTTTTGATAAGCAAGAAGTTTTGCATCAAGCTTGTCAGTCTTGCGGCGACTTGGGCTAGCTAGAAGCGGGTTAACTACCGAAGGTGTACCGCCAAAGGCTTTAAGAACAGGAAGATGATAAGTACCTGTACTTTCGATACTGTAGTGCAGTGGCTCAATATTTAAGACAGTAGGAACTGATTTTGTGCGGATGACATCTACAACCCAGTTTCTGGCCTCTTTTAATGCCTTCCATGATGTGGGAAAATCACGTTCGTACTTAATTACGTTATAACCTTCTTTTACTAAAACGCATACGGCTATAAATTTAGAATGAGTGTCAATACCCACACCGTAATCCTTTAAAGCTTGAATTGGTTCTCTGTTACCCCATTCGCTGTCAATGATGCTTTCAGTCAGCATAATATCCCAACCTTTCTGCTGAAATTAGGCATGATTAATACTGGGTTTCAATACACACAAAACTTGTGTGCACTCAAATCCAGCATTAAAACCGTCCACGTAGCACTGCACCTAACATAAAATAGCGGCTAAAGCCTATTACTGTACTAATATTGTCAAAGGGACAATATTGAACAACTCTCCCATTCGTGCTAAAAACTACATGACGTTATCGTCTTGTCCCAGCCACCAACCTCCTACAGGGCGCTCAAGGCGCCATGGAAAACGCCGTGGTCTGATAAGCTCATCTTAAGATGCGCTTATTTCCGCCATTTAGCGTACTAAATGGCAGCATAAACACACCTTAACACACCTTAGCCTTAGTCTTTAATGTCATAAAACGCAGTCCAATGAAAATTTAAAGCGTTAGCAATTCTTTTGGCTACAGCGATACTTGGATTGCGAAAACCAGTTTCAATGTTGCAATAATGATTTTGAGAAATGGAAGCCTGGATAGCGACTTGTTTCTGCGACAGTCCGCTTTTTTTGCGAAGTTGGATCAGCCAATGACGCACGTTCATCACCGCCCGAAATCTAATCTCGTAACGTAACATTCAATCATAACGGATTTTTCAACGGGTGATGAAAAAAGACCTTTCATTTATTGAAAGGCCAGAAAGGAAGTAAAAAAATTGCATAAAAAAATAGAGGGCTAATGTTTTTGTTGGCTCTCATGGGAGGAAAATCAAGCCCGCCAGCAGGGTAAAGTAAGGAAGAGTCTGATGTTCGTTAAATTCGTGAACCATGAGTAGTGCAATATCGGTCGCGGCCAATATGAAAACCACTGTTGTAAGAAGCCTGTACACTCTCGCCGACCTCGCCGCCATGCGTCAATTTTTGACATAATATTAAACATAATGTTAATTCGTCAGATGAATCACCTTATCCTTTCTGCTCTGAATCTAGCGGTATCATGTTGCGGCGGCGCGCAGCCCGCTATGGCTTAGCTACGTTGTGCATAGCCGGCGGCCAGGGCAGCGCCGTGATTATCGAAAACCTTGCCGTCTGAGGCATCGGCTAATTTGCCAACATATGCAAAGGGCACGTTGCCACATAGGCTTAGTGCCCTTTTTTTCACAGTTCGTCACAAGAACGGTTATTGTAAAAAATATCGCTTTCCTACATTAAATAAGTCAATTTTTTAAATAAGTCAAGCATGACCCCCTGTCTTTTTCAATCTTGCCCGCACTGCCCGCACGATTTCCCGGGCGAACGGCCCCAGGTCATCGTCGGCGTAGGCCTTGAGAATGCCGGCGGCCACCTGGCGAACGGCGCTTTTGATAATCACTGGATCGGTAATGCCTTTCTGGCGGAGCTGTTCTTCCAGCATAACTCCCGCTTCGAGGGCTCTTTCGCCGGCCGCGGTATTGATGAAGGTCACCAAATCGGCTTTGCCGACCAACAGCGTCCCTACCGGTTCAAAAATCTGCCGCGCCAGCGGCACCAGTTCCGGCGGCCGATCATTGATGATGATCACCGGATCTTGGCCCAGGGCCATTTCACCGGCATGGCCGACAAACTTGACGCCGATGCAGCGAATGTGTTTGGCCGCCGTTTCCTCCAGCACGTGCTGGGCTACATTGGTGGCTATATTGATGACGTTGAGGTCTTTCTTTATGCTGTTAAATTCCTTGATGCAGCTGATGACCTCCCGATCGGGCACCGCCAAAATAACCGTTCCCAGATCGGCCAGTTCGCCCATCTCATCCACCGTCGCGACGCCGAGTTCGGCCCGCACGGCCTGCAGCCGCTCGGTGTTATGGTCAAAAAGGCGCAGCTCCACATGCTTGGCCAATCTGGCGGCCAGCACCTTGCCCATCCTACCTACGCCGACTAACCCAATCCGCACGTTTTCACCACCTACGACAGCTTTTTTAACCTGGGTTTAACCACTGATGTTTAACCGTAGAGATATTCATGCCAATAAATCGGCATCGCAAACCCAGGAAAACCGGTATTGAACCGCGGAGAACACGGAGCGTGCGATATACATCGCACTTTAGATTTTTAAATAATTTCTCCGCGTCCTCAGCGGTTCAATATATAACCTTCCGCGACAATAGTCGCGCGCGTATCCCTTCGCGTTCTTCGCGCACTTCGCGGTTTTTCCCTCCCCCTACCCCGACGCTTTAATATATTCGGCAACGCGCTTGCCGGTGACAGGGGCCAGGGCGATGCCGTCGCCTTCGTGCCCGGCGGCCATGATGAGACCGGGAAGTTCGGGCAGCGGCCCTAAAATCGGCAGCCCGGTAGGCGTATGGGGACGAAGACCGGCAAAGGAGCGGATGATATTAACCCCCGCAAGCGCGGGCAAAATCCGGGTCACATGGCTGGCCACCGCTGCTAAGCCCTCAAGCGTTGTCCGGCGGTCAAAGCCGACAAACTCGCGCGTGCTGCCGAGCAGCAGGCCGCCGGTAGCCGCCTGCTCCACCGCCAGCCCCACGCCCAGCCGGTGGTGGCGGCTTCTCTGGTCAAGATCCTGGGGCCGGTATTTGGCCGTGAGGTAGCAGGCGCACAAGAGCACATGGCTAAGCATGGGCGGCAGCGGCTCGCTGACCAGGATTTGGCCGCGCCGCGGCGTGATGGGCAGATCCACGCCGTAGGGCTTTACCAGCGCCGGCGCCCACACCCCGGCCGCGTTAACCACCACATCGGCGGACAATCGTTCTCCCTTGGCCGTTATCACGCCGCGCACCCGCCCCTGCTCAACGATAAGCCCGGCCGCTTCCACGCCGCTATGAATCGCCGCCCCCAACCGCCGCGCCGCCTGGCTGAAGCCCTGGGCCACCAGGATGGGATTGACCTGGGCATCAACCGGCGAAAAAGTCGCCCCCCACAAATCGGCGGCTAGGAGCGGCTCGCGCCGGCGGGCCTCGCCAATAGGCAACATCTCCACGGCCAGGCCGGCGGTGCGCTGTTTGGCGACAACCTCGGCCATCAGTCCGGCCTGGATCTCATCCTCAATAACAATCATGCCGCCGCAGGGCCGATATTCCAAATCAAATTCTAATTCTTCACTCAACGTGCGGTACAAGGCGGCGCTTTCCAGCGCCAGCGCCAGGTGCGGCCCGACTGTTTTCGACTGCATGATGATAAAGCCGTCGCACGCCCCCGAAGTGCCGCCGGCGATCGTTTCCCGTTCCAGGAGCGTCACCTTGTGGCCCGCTTTGGCGGCATAATAAGCGCAGGCCGTGCCGATTACGCCGCCGCCAATCACGACAACATTTGCGCGGCTAGTCATCAGCCTCACCTCCCGTGAGCGCGCCGAGCGGCAGCGTCCGCACCGGCGGCCGCGTCGTAGCCGGCAGAATGTCGGCTACCGTTTGCCCCGTCTCTTCGGCGATGATGCGGCTGACCAGCCGCCGGCACG
The DNA here is from genome assembly GCF_900102435.1 of Sporolituus thermophilus DSM 23256. Classification (NCBI taxonomy): domain Bacteria; kingdom Bacillati; phylum Bacillota; class Negativicutes; order Selenomonadales; family Sporomusaceae; genus Thermosinus; species Thermosinus thermophilus. Next base: position 4,593 of record NZ_FNBU01000011.1, read on the forward strand.
TCCGCCCCTGACACAGGCCCATACCGGTGCGCGTGCGGAGTTTGACCGCCGCTACCGTGCGGGCGCCGTCCCGCACCGCCTGGCGCACTTCCTGTTCGGTCACCTCGTTGCAGCGGCACACCAACACCTCGTCTTTTTCCATCCGGCGCAAATTGCGCACATCATGCACATACGCCTTCGGCACGGCCAGGGTAATCACCGTCGTGCCGTCATTACGGGGCGACCGGTCGACCTTCACCACCCGCCCCTGGCAAACCGGTCTGCCGCTCCGGTCAAGGCCGCGTACCAACTCACCCTCGTCCGGCAGGGGCAGATATTCATAAGGCATGGTAATCAGCGCCTCGTCCGCGCTATAGGCGGCATTGACGACAAAGATGGCCAGGCCGGGGCAGCGGCTGACGCACACGCCGCAGCCCTTGCATTTTTCCTGATCGAGGACCGGCAAAGCGGTAATATCGCCGCCGACGGTAATCGCCCCGAACGGACAGGCCTTCTCACAAGGGTTGCAGGGAATTTCCTGCACGCACTCGATGACCGCCACCGGACCACGCGCCAGGCGGTCGGCGGCAGGCAGCACCCGCTTCAGCTCCGCGGCGCTCAGCATCCCCGTATATTTTACTCCGTCCATGCCACGGCCGCCTCCTTCCACCGGGCGATAATCTCGGCTTTCGCCGTCCGCCGTGCCAGCCCGAACGGACCTAAGCGCAGCGCGTCAATGCGCCGGCGCACCGCATCCTTGGCGGCTTCGGCTGCCGTTTCGTCGGTCAGGCCCAGCGCCTGGGCCACGGCGATGCCGGCCAGGCGCCCTTCCTCCATCGCCGTGCTGGCTTCCTCCACGCCGGTAATATCGCCGGCGACATAGAGCCAGTCGAGCGAGGTCCGCATGTTGTCATCATGGAGCGGCACATGTCCGCCCAGGCGGGGTGAAAAATGGAATTGACAGCCGGCCATCCAGGCCAGCTCGGCCAGCGGGGTCAGCCCTACCGCCAGCCCGACCGTGTCCACGGCCAAGACTCTCTCACTGCCGGGGATAATGCGGCCTTGTTCGTCCAGCCGGCCCAGCGCGACGCCGGCGACCTCCTCGTCCCCAAAGGCGCGGGTAATGGTCGTCCCGACCAGGATCGGCACCCCGGCTCGGCGGATTTTGGCGGCATGAACCCCGTAGCCGCCAATCTGGGGCATGGCCTCCACCACGGCGACTACTTGGGCGCCGGCCTGCAGCAGTTGGTAGGCGACAATCAGGCCCACATTGCCGGAGCCGAGCATGATCACTCGCCTGCCGGGCAGCACGCGATGGACATTGATCATGGTCTGAATGGCGCCGGCGCCCATGACGCCAGGCAGCGTCGAGCCGGGAAAGGCCACGGCGTTTTCCGACGCCCCGGTGGCGAGGATGATTTTCGCTGCCGAAACTACCACCCGTTCCCCGCGGCGCAAAACGGCCGCCTGCCGGTCAAACAGGCCCCAGACCACGCTGTCCAGCCACACTTCGACGCCGCATGCCGCCGCCTCGGCCAGCAGCGTTTCGCCGATAACGTAGCCGCGTACACCGGCTTTATGCTCATGGGAGCCAAAAAATTTGTGGATCTGCTTAAACAGCTGCCCGCCGGGGCGGCTGTTTTCATCAATCACCAAGGTGCGGGCGCCCCGTTTGGCCGCCTCAATGCCGGCGGCCAGCCCCGCCGGCCCGGCGCCGACTACCACGACATCAAATTGGGCCATCGCCGCCCTCCTCCCTACAGTTCGAAGTAATAACCATGCCGGCCCGCACCGGTGTGACGCAGGTGCGGACGTTCGGCACCCCGTCCACCGTCATGATGCAGTCGGTGCAGCGGCCGATCCCGCAAAACAAGCCCCGCGGCTCGTGCCGTTTCGGCGTCCGGCGGAAAAAGCGGCGGCCATGGGCCAAAAGGGCGGCGGCGATGGGCTCGCCTTCCACCGCCAGCAGCTGCTCGCCGTCTACGGTGATTGTCACCAGGCGGCCGGCCTGACGGTCGCCCAGTACCGGATGATGATCTATGCGCATTGGCTATTCCCCCAAATAGGCGCGGCGCACCTCATCATTATCGGCCAGGTCGGCGGCGCTGCCGGTCAAAACGACGCTCCCGGTTTCCAGCACATAGCCGCGGTCGGCTATCGACAGTGCCATCCGCGCGTTTTGTTCCACCAGTAAAATAGTCGTACCCATACTGTTGATGTCCAAAATGGTCTGGAAAATTTGCCGCACCAAAAGCGGCGCCAGGCCCATCGACGGCTCGTCTAGCAGCAGCAGTTTGGGGCGGCTCATCAGGCCCCGGCCCATGGCCAGCATTTGCTGCTCGCCGCCGGACAGCGTTCCCGCCGCCTGATGCCGCCGCTCGGCCAGCCGGGGAAACATCTCATAGACTTTGGCCAGGTCCCGCTGCACATCCTTGTCTTGGCGCGAGTACGCGCCGAGAATAAGGTTGTCGGCCACGCTGAGGCGGGGAAAGACCCGCCGCCCCTCAGGCACGAGGGCGATCCCGCGCCGCACGATGCCGGCCGTGGACGCACTCGTGATGTCGTCGTCCTGAAAGCGGATGGTGCCGGTGCGGCTGCGCAGCAGCCCGACAATGGTCTTAAGAATGGTGGTTTTGCCGGCGCCGTTGGCGCCGATAATGGTGACGATTTCGCCTTCTTCGACCGTCAGGCTGATGTCGCGGATGGCATGGATATTGCCGTAATAAACATTAATGCCGTCGATGCTTAACAAGCGAATCCACCTCCGGTCCAATGTAGGCTTCGACAACCTTGGGGTTATGACGCACTTCGTGCGGCCGGCCTTCGGCAATTTTTTCACCATGGTCGAACACGACGACCCGCTCGGCAATATTCATGACCAGCCGCATTTGGTGTTCAATAAGCAGGATGGTGAGTCCCCGCTCTTTGAGCCGGGCGATTAGCTTTAAAAGTTCGTCCACTTCCCTGGGGTTCATGCCGGCGGCAGGCTCATCAAGCAGGATAAGTTCTGGCTCGCTGGCTAGGGCCCGGGCGATTTCCAGCCGGCGCTGGGCGCCGTAGGGCAGATTTTTAGCCATTAGATTGCGGTAAGGCGTGAGACCGACAAACTCTAGTAGCTCCCGGGCCATCTCCTCATTGCGCCGCTCTTCTTCTTTCAGGCGGGCCGAGTGGATGAGGCCGTCCCAAAGGCCCGAACGGCCCCGGCTGTACCGGCCGACAATAAGATTGTCCCGGGCCGTAAGGTTGGGGAACAAACGGATATTCTGGAACGTACGGGCCATGCCGCGCCGCGTGATGTCATGGGCCTCCACCTTCGTCACGTCTTCGTCCTTAAAGATAATGCGCCCCGACGTAGCCGGCATAATGCCGCTGACAACATTGAAAAAAGTGGTTTTACCCGAGCCATTGGGGCCGATGATGGCCACCACCTCGCCGGTGTCAATGTGAAAATCGACATTGTTTACTGCCCGCAGGCCGCCAAAGGTCTTGCACAGCTTTTCGGTTTTCAGCAGCATGGCGTTTCCTCCTTTCTTTAGCGGCGAAACACGGTGTCGGCGCCGAGGATGCCCTGGGGCCGCACGCGCATCATGACCATGAGCACAAAGCCGAAGAAGACCAGCCAGGGGTCAAAGGGCAGGTGGACAAAATCTTTAAAGTAGCGCAGCCCTTCGGGAATAAAAGTAAGGAGAAAGGCCCCCAGAAATGAGCCGGGAATGCTGCGCGCGCCGCCCACCACCACCATGGTGAACATCATGATCGACTCGGTGGAGCTCAGCATATCGGGACTGACAAACGACAGATAATGGACGAACAGGCTGCCCGCCAAACCGGCGAAAAACGCGCCCAGGCAGAAAGCGAGCAGCTTATAGTACGCCGTATTGATCCCCATCGCCGCCGCGGCAATCTCGTCTTCGCGAATGGCGGCAAAGGCATGGCCGATCCGCGAATCTTCCAGGCGGGACATAAAGAAGGCCAAGGCCAGGGCGAACACCAGCGCTGTAACGATAAAAAGTTCCTTACCGGTCGCGCCCACGTCGGTAAAGCTCACGCCGGCAATGCTCGGCGTGAGCAGTCCGGGTAACCCGGCCGGCCCGCCGGTTACTTCCAGGTTGAGCGCGATAAAGCGAAACACCTCGCCACAGGCATAAGTCACAACAACCAGAAACGGCCCTTTGACGCGCAGCGCCGGCGCCCCGAGCGGGATGCCCACCAGGGCGGCGGCCACACCGGCGGCCAGAAAGGCCGGCCAATAGGGAACGTGGTAAAGCTGGGTAAGTAGCGCCGATACATAGCCGCCCAGGCCGAAGAACGCGGCATGACCAAGCGAGGTCTGGCCCACATAGCCGGAAACAAAATTAAGGCTGAGCGTAACAATACTGTAAATCAGGCTGACAAAAACGATGTGCTTGAAGTAAGGGCTGAAAATATAGTCCTGAGCGTCAATAAGCGAGTCCAGGAAGGTGATAAGCAAAATCACGGCGCTAAAAACGACAGCGGCGCGGGGACTGTGAACAAACCTTGTAAGCGACTGCCGCCATGCGGGTGCGAGAGCAGTTGTCATGACGCCACCTCCCTATACCTTTTCCTCGAATTTAAAACCCATCAGGCCGGTGGGCTTAATGACCAGCACCAAAATCATGACAATAAAGGCAATGGCGTCGCGATAGCCCGAGGAAATATACACGGACGCGATATTTTCGGCCACACCGAGCATCAGCCCGGCCACCATCGCCCCGGTGATGCTGCCTACCCCGCCGAGCACGGCGACCGCCCAGCCCTTCAGGCCGGCCATGGCGCCCATCATCGGGTCGATTGCGTACAAAACACCGACCAGGACACCGGCGGCGCCGCCTAAGAGGCCGCTTACCCAGAAAGTGATGGTAACCAAATGGTTGACCTCAACCCCCATCAGGCTGACGGTCTCAATGTCCTGCGACGCGGCCAGCATGGCCTTGCCCATCATGGTACGGGTGATGAACCACTGCAGAAAGGCCATTATCACGAGGGTAACCACAAAAATGAACACCTGAAGGCTGTTAACCGTCAGCGAAGCGCCGCCAAACTGCAAGGTCATGACGGAAAAGTCCAGGGTAGGGGGATAGGCCCGGGAATGGGGCTCCCAGATAATGGCCGCCAGATTGCGCAAGAAAGTAGACGCCCCCAGCGCCGTAATAAACAGCGCCAGGCGGGGGCCATTGCGCAGGGGACGGTACGCCAGCCGGTCAATCAGAAAGGCCGTAAAGCCGCTGGCGACCATGGCCAGAATGAGGGCGGCAAAGAGGTTCAGCTTAAAGTGCGTAATGAGCAGAAAGCCCACAAAGGCGCCAATCATGAACACCTCGCCGTGGGTCCAGTTGATAAGACCGATAATGCCGAATACTACCGTCCAGCCGATGGCAATAAGGGAATAAATCCCGCCCAGGGCCAGACCGTTGATGATTTGCTGCAGCAAGAGCATCTTGTCACCCCCAAACTTTTAACCGCGGAGAGCGCAGAGGCGCGATCCCCATTATTGTATAGCAAAAAGCGGGAAGCAGCTATCGACCGCTTCCCGCGCTGCATTTTACTGGTACAGAACAAACTTGCCGTCTTTTACGGTGATATATAAGTACGGGCGGACCCAGTCGCCTTTATCGTTAAAGGTAACCGTGCCGGTAATCCCCTTGTAGCTAGTCTGGGCCATGGCATCCCGGATGTTTTCCCGGGTGATGGCGCCTTTCTCCGCCGCCTTCTTCATTGCCTCGGCCAGGACGTACATCTGGTCGTAACCGAGGGCGGCGAACGTATCGGGCTCCATATTATACTTTTCTTTATACTTCTTCACGAAACTTTGCACGGCCGGATCAGGATTGGAGGCCACGAAGGCGCCCAGGAAAATGGCCCCTTCCGCCGCCTTGCCGGCGATTTCCACGAATTTCGGGCTGTAGAAACCGGTGCCGCCGACGATTGGTATGGTGAGGCCGAGTTCGCGGGCCTGCTTGGTAATCAGGCCGCCGTCAGTATAGGTGCCGGCCACGGCCAGCGCGTCAACCCCCTGGGCCTTGATCCCGGTGAGCAGGGCCGAGTAATCTTTGTCGGTAGCCAGATAGGCCTGGTTGGACACGACCGTTACGCCATGCTGTTTGAGCGTGTCTTCGATCGCCGCCGTCAAACCCTTGCCATAATCGTTATTGGGGTACAAAATGGCGACCTTTTTGGCCCCCAGCTTCTTGGCGATCAAGTCGCCCATCAGGATGCCGACCTGGGCGTCCTGCACGGCCATGCGGAAAAAGTATTTGCTGATGCCGCTCAGTTTGGGCGTGCTGGACGAAACAACCGAGTGCGGCAGTTTGGCTTTATCGGTAATCGGCACCATCGCCAGCGTATTGGAACTCAGGCACGACCCCACGATGGCCATGACGTTTTTCTGGTCGGCGAATTTCTGCGCCCCTGCCGCCGCCTGCTTGGGATCGCCGGCATCGTCGTGGAAGAGGATCTCGATTTGCTGCCCCTTAATGCCACCGGCCTTGTTAATCTCCTCCCGGGCCAGTTCTATGCCGTTCTTATGGCTCACGCCGTAAGTAGCGCTGTCACCCGACAGCGGGTTAACCATGGCAATCACCAGATTGCCTTTGCCGGCCGACGTGCCGGAACTGCCGCCGCACCCGGCCGCCGCCACCAGGAAAATGAGTACCACCACCAAGGATAATAATTTCATATACTTGGACACGTACACCCCTCCTCTTTTTCAATGCCTAACTCCGTCCGGGTCGCTATTATGCCGCCCAAACCCCTCCCTGCTGCGAAAAGTCAATATACCATATGAAATGACCGCTCCAGATATGATCGGACATAAGTAAAGGCCCGGCAAGCTACTCACCGGGCCAAAAGACTGCTGCAGATATTTGCTGGAATATACGCCAGATGAGATAGCGCTCCACCAATTACGCAATTGGTGACAGTCCGGCGCCTGTTCGACGCAGGACCAGCATGACCGGTTCGGCAGCCGGCCATGCTTCGGCGGTCACCCTTTCCCTCCAGTTCAGCGATGCCCTTCTCCCTGGAGCTACTCATGTTGCCCGCACCTCTATCTTTGGACGTTCGGTATATTACTTTTGCGTTAATTGTATAATATTGGTAAACAGAATGTCAATAACTTTTTAATAATTTATTTTAGTTAAAATTTTATGTAAATATAAGCGGCATCGGCGCATGCATTTTTAACAAAACTGCAAAACCACCAAGGCCGCAAAGGGTAGCGGGCGCGACACGTGTCGCGCCAAAAAAGGGATACTTTTTAGAGCTTCGCGCCCTTTGCGTACTTGGCGGTTAAAAGCTTAATTACAGATAAACTTAATTACAGATAAATCTTAACGCCCGGCCCGAGCGGCAAGTCGAGCAGAATAAACACCATCAGCCAGGCGGTCCAGGCAACCAAAAAGCCGATGCCGAAGGGGAGCTGCATCGAGACCAAAGTGCCCATGCCGACCTTGGTGTTACTGGAGTACTTGGCCATAATGCCGAGCATCACCGGCAAATAATAGTTAAGCGGGGTAATGCTGTTGACCGAGCTCTCGCCAATGCGGTACGCCGCCTGAGTCAGCGCCGGCTCATAGCCTAACAGGCCGAACATGGGGACAAAGACCGGCGCTAAGATCAGCCATTTGGCCGAGCCGCTGACAATGAATAGGTCAACGAATGCGGAAAAGAGGATAAAAGCGAGGATAAGGGATATGCCGGTAAAGTCGAGTGCTTTCAGAAAATCGGCGCCCTTGATGGCCAGCACGGTGGCGAGGTTGCTTTTATTGAACCAGGCAATAAACTGGGCGGCGGAAAAAGCGGTGACGATAAAGCTGAGAATGCCGGACAGACCTTGCCCCATAAATTTAGCAACATCGCTTTCCTTTTTAATAACGCCTTTGCCAATGCCGAACGCGATGCCGACGGTCATGAAGAAGAAAAAGAGCAATGGAATAATGCCGTCCAGGAAGGGCGACTTAGGCAAAATGGCGTGCGTCTTGGGATCGCGCAAGAGGCCGTTTTCCGGAACCAGCAGGATGAGGAGCAGCGCCACATACCCCAGCGCGGCCCAACCGGCGTAGCGCAGGCCCTTTTTCTCTTCAGCGGTAAGCGCATGGTCGCTGGCCTTCATGTCAAAACCGGTTACGGGATGTAGCCGGTCAAGGCGCGGCCCCACCACTTTCTCGGCAATCAGCGTCCCGACAATCGTCAGGATAATGACGGACGAACTCATGAGATAATAGTTAATCAGCGGGTGGGCCGGCGAATTGGCCGTCTGCGGAATAGTACCGATGGCCGACTGGGTAATACCGGCCAGCAGCGCATCGGTGCCGGCGGGCAGTACGTTAGCGCTAAAGCCCGCCTGCGTGGCGGCGAAGGCGACCGACATGCCCATCAGCGGGTTGCGGCCCATGCTGGCGAATACGGCGGCCGCCGCCGCGGGGATAAAGACGGTGGCGGCGTCAGAGGCCAGGTTACCGTTGATGCCAAGGAAAAAGATGGTGCTGGTAACGGCCCAGGACGGGACGCCGAGCATGATCCGGCGGACAAAGGCGCTCACGAAACCGGTGGCTTCGGCCAGGCCCATGGCCAGCATCATAACGACGACCAGCCCCAGGGGCGGGAAGTTGACGAAGTTTTTCACCATGTCCTGCAGGATGTAGCGGAAGCCGTCGGCGTTGAGCAGGTTTACCACCTTTACGACTACCGGCTTGCCGCCCTTGCCTATGTACGACGCCGTTGCCCCGTCAAAGACCCAAGATAATACCAGAACAATTAGGCCTAAAATGGCAAAAAGCATAAAAGGCGAGGGAAACTTGTTACCGATGAATTCAATTACATCAAGAAACTTTTGGAACGCACCCACTTGCGGCGGTGCATGCGGGGTTTGACGCGAAATTTCCGCCATGCAAAAACCTCCTTATCCTTAATAGCTTAAAATTTTTAGTTATGACGCCCGCAGCGCGGCGTCAGCGGCATAAGCGGCCAGCGCCTTCCGGGCGACGCTATACATGATCCGGGCGCCAAGCAGCAGGGCCCGCTCATCCACATCGAACCGGGAGCTGTGCAGCGGATAAGCGTTGCCAGGCTGTTGACAGCCGAGCAGGAAAAAGGCGCCCGGAACCTTGGTAAGATAGCGGGCAAAGTCCTCCGCCCCCAGGATGGGCTCTACCGACTGCAGCGCCGCACGGCCGATCACTTCGGCGGCGGCATCGGCGACAATGCCGGCAGCTTTGGCATCGTTCACCAGCACGGGATAGCCGAACTGATAGTCCAGCTCATAGCCGGCGCCGTAGGCGGCCGTCACGCCTTGCACCATGCGCTCCACCAGCTTGGGGATGGCCTGGCGCACATTCTCGCTGAGCGTACGCACCGTGCCTTCCATGACCACTTCGCGCGGGATGACATTGTACCGCTCGCCGCCGCGGATGGTGCCCACCGAAATAGTAGCCATATCGCGCGGACTGATATAGCGGTGCATGATCTTGCTTAGCCCCTGATACACTTCGACGGCGACGGCGATGGCGTCAACGCCTTTGTGCGGTTCGGCGGCATGCGCGCCCCGGCCCAGCACTTTAATGGTCAGACGGTCGGACGCGGCCATCATCGGACCGGTCCGCAAGGCTACCTGCCCCAGGGGAACGTCAGGCCAGACATGGAGGCCAAAAATAGCGTCCACTTTAGGGTTTTCCAGCACGCCGTCGTCGATTAAGAGTTGGGCACCGCCGACCGGCGCCGCTTCTTCCGCCGGCTGAAACACCAGCTTGACCGCGCCCGCTAACTCCTCCCGCGCCGCGGCCAGCATTTTGGCCACTCCCATCAGCATGGCCGTATGGGCGTCATGGCCGCAGGCGTGCATTACCCCGGGAACCAAGGACCTATACGGCACATCGTTTTCCTCGGTCACCGGCAGGGCGTCCATGTCGGCCCTGAGCGCAATAACCGGGCCCGGCGCCGCGCCGCGGACAACGCCTACGACGCCGTGATGGCCGCTAAACGTCTGCACTTCTACGCCCAGGCTGCGCAAATACTCGGCCACCGCCTGACTTGTCCGGCTTTCCTGATTGCTTGTTTCCGGATAGCGGTGAAAATCGCGTCGTTTTTCCACCATAAACTGCTGAAGTTCTTGCCAGACTTCTTCCGCAAATACCAACCCTTCCCACTCTCCTCTCCTCAGTCTTGTGTATCAATTATATGTGATAATTGCCTTATCCCATGAGACCGACTTTTCCGGCTATACAAAAAATTATAAGAAAAGGGGTCTTCACACATTTTAGTGCGAAGGCCCCTTTGCCTTTCTTGTTTTTATTTTATCATTGTGTTTACAATATAGCAATTAGTTTTTACTTATTTCAGCATAAATGCTTCTTATAAATACACAGTAGTCGAATTTTTGTCCTTCAGAAAAGAACTTTACGCCTTACGAAAACCATGCCCGCATGATCGGTACGGCATAGGGCTCATAAATGAACCGAACAAACAGTTGTAAAAGCAGCCCCACCGCTGCGCCGACGACACTGCCGTTAATCCTGATCCAGGCCAGGTCTTCACCGACCTTGTCCTCCACGAACCGGTTAAGGCCCTCGGCGTCAAAGCGGGCCAGGGCCGTTTCCACCACGGCGCCAATAAAGGAATGTTCCGACCGGACAATGTGGTGGAGCGCCTCCTGCAGATAACCTTCCAACCAGGCCTGGAGGTGGGGGTCTTGTTTGAAGCGGCGTAAGTATCCGTCCGCCTGACTGAGAGTGGCCGCCAATAACGGCGAATGGTAGACGCCGGCGGCCAGACCGGTCCGCACTGCCTGCAGGGCAGCGGCAGCAATCTTAAGCAGCGGCTCGCTGAGGTTCAACCGCGCCAGCGCTTCCTCTTTCCAGGCCTCAACCTTGGCCGCGAAGATAGGGTCGGTGCCTAAGGCCTCCACCCAGGCTTCGGCCCGCTCCCTCAGCCACTGCCGCAGCGGGTGGTCGCCCTGACGGACCTTAGTCAGCGTTTCCACCAAATCAAGCTGCAGCACCGCCGCCAGTTCAGCCAAGTTGACGGCATCGGTTCGCTCGGCCAGCCAAAGAACGGTGCGCTGCCACGGGGACGTCGCCTGCCGGGTATACTTTTCGAGAAAGGATAAAATCGCCTGCCTGGTGGCGGGTTTTTGTGCACCCCGGATAAATTCGTCCAGAATAATGTCGGCTACTGCCCGGGCATGGCCGGACACCAGGGCCCACCGGGCTATTTTCTGAAGCTCGGGCGCCAGCGGCCTGGTCGTAAGGTAGTTGCGTATTATGCCTTCCAGGTAGCATGCTATGGCCGCAGGGCTGGCGTTATCCAGGCCGGCCCGTAGGCACCGGGCCGCCAGGCCGCGAAAAAATGCGCGCCCCTGGTTGGTGTCCGCCCAGGCAATAAGAAGCGGCGTTAGCCGTACCCCCGCGAGCCGCCGGGTAATGGCGTCCAGACTGACGAGTTCCTGCTCAACCGCCACCGCCAGCCCGCGAATGATGCGGTCGCGGCTGCGGGGAATAAGGGCCGTGTGCCAGGGGATACCCAGCGGCCGGCGAAACAACGCCGTAACGGCAAACCAATCGGCCAGTCCGCCGATAAAGGCGGCCTGAGCGGCCGCCTGCGCCAGCTCAAGCCACAATATTTTCGGAAAATAAAAGTTCAGCCCCACCGTTGCCACCATGAGGACAAACACGGCGAACAAAACGCGATCGGCCCGCTTACGATAGTCCATATCCATCACCTAATCCAAAACGTCAAAAGATAGGTCAGCATGCCAATGACGCCGCCGACCAGCGACCCGTTGATGCGGATGGCCTGCAGATCGTCGCCCACCCGTTCCTCGATAAAGGCCACCAGTTCCTCGGTGCTGAACCGGGTAAGCTCACTTACCACCAGATCGCCGATTTCCCGGTGATTGACCTCCAGCCACTCAACGATAGCCTGCTTCAACCGGCGGTCGACTGCCGCCGTAACCTGCGCATTGGCCAAAAACCGGTCAAGCCAGGTCGCCACCCAGCGGGTCACCGCTTCCTGCCACTCGTCGGTCCTGGCACTGCCGGTGCGGCGGAATTCGTCGAGATACCGGGCGAGCCTTTCCCGCTCCGCCAGCGGCTCGACCACGTGAGCCGTCTTCCAGGCCTCGACCTGGCGTTTGAGCGCCGCATCGGTCCGCAGCCTTTCCGCCAGCCGCCTCAGCCAGGCGGCAAGCTCTTGGCGCAGCGGGTGGTTGGGATCTTTCATCTCTTCAAGCGCGGTTATAAGGCGGCGCTGGCCGGTAAGACCGAACTTAAGCGGCGACAGCCGCGCCATCCGTTCCAAAGCGCGATGAAAGAGCTTGCGGCGCCGCGAGCCTCGCTCATAGGCATGTTTAGCCTCCAAGAACAGGTTGGCAATAAACCGCGGTACCGGCGCCGCGTTGGCCAGGCGAATGCCCTCATCAATCAAAAAGCAGGCCACCGCATCATCATAGCCATGACTAAGCGCCCACACAAGCGCTTCCGCCAACAAAGGCGCAACCTCGAGCCGTGCCGCTTCAATTCTTAGCAGTAGCTCGGCAGCGCGGGCCAGTTCGGGCGGGTCCATTTTGGCGATTACGTCGGCCGTCAGCCGGCGGGCGATGGCCTGGATGCTTTCCCGACCGCCATGTTCGTCCAGGTATTTGCGCAGCACCGCCGTCAGGTCATAGTCGTCGAAAACGGTCTTGACATTTTCCGCCGTGAGCAAATCTTGCTCGACCAGGTCACGGATGGCCCGGAAAATCTTTTCCCGGTTGCGGGGAATAAGCTCGGTGCGGAAGGGGATGCCCAGCGGCCGCCGAAACAGCGCCGTCACCGCGAACCAGTCGGCCAGTCCGCCCACCATGGCCGCCTCGCAGGCACTGGTAATAAGGCCGCCGAAAAAGGTATGGCGGAACGGAAAACCGGCAAAAAAACCAAGCGTCACAATGCCCAGGGCCAAGTTGGCCTTATGCTTGCGGCCGTCCATGCTGCCTCCCTCCTTGCTGCTTTCCATTTCGCCGCCCAGGTAGGTAAAACCTGCGGCTATAAACCGCCAGAAAACCGCTCCTGTTATAATTTATGAGCAAGATCACGGGACTGCTGCCTGCACAAAAAGGGCCTGGATTTTATCCAGACCCTTTTTATATTACCTATTTACCTTCGTGCCCCGCCATGGCAGCGGCGTGATAAGAGCTGCGTACCAGCGGGCCGGCGGCAACGGCAGTAAAGCCGGCCCGCCGGGCCTGCTGCTCATACCAGGCAAATTTGTCGGGATGAATATACTCAGCGACGGGCAGGTGGGCCGCCGACGGCCTAAGATACTGGCCTATTGTCACGGCCGTCACGCCGGCGGCCGCCAAATCGGCAAAAACGGCGAGCACTTCCGTCTCGGTTTCGCCGAGGCCGACCATGACGCCGCTCTTAACCAGGCCGACACCGCCGGCCGCCGCCTGCCGGAGGAGAGCCAGCGAGCGCCGGTAATCGGCGCTGGGCCGCACCTTGTCATACAGGCGGGGCACCGTCTCGATGTTATGGTTAAACACATCAGGGCAGGCGGCCAACACCTGTGCCGCCGCCCGCCAATTGCCCGCAAAGTCGGGCGTCAGCACCTCCACCGTTACGCTCGGACAGACGGCCCGGATCCGTTCGATACAGGCGGCAAACTGGCTCGCCCCGCCATCAGCCAGGTCATCGCGGGTTACCGAAGTAATCACGGCATGGCGCAAACCCAATACCTGCACGGCCTTTGCGATCCTTTCAGGCTCGGCGGTATCCGGCGCCGCCGGCGCCCCCTTGGGCACCGCGCAGAACGCGCAGCGCCGGGTGCAGACGCTGCCAAGAATGAGAAAGGTGGCCGTCCCCTGGCCGAAGCACTCGCCGATATTGGGACAACTGGCGCTCTGGCACACGGTGTGCAGTTTTAGTCCGGCCAGCAGCCTTTCCACCCGAGCAAAGGCCCCGGTGTCAATGTGTTGCGTTAGCCACGGCGGGCGGGAAACTGCCTCCTGCGCCAAGTCGAATTTCAGCCTCGTCATATTTACCACCATCTAAGAGTCAATTACGCCGCTCGGCGGCACGGTCACCAGTTTACACTCAAACACAGCGGCAAATTCGGTAGCCAAAAGGGCTGCCACCTCGTCAATACTGACAGCCAAACCGGCGGCCGCCAGACTGGTAACGCCAAATTGGCGGATGCCGCAGGGAACCACCCACTCGAAAATAGTCAAATCATTGGCCACGTTGAGGGCAAACCCATGGGCGGTAATCCAGCTCCGCACCGCCACGCCGATGGCCGCCACCTTGGCATCGCCCAGCCACACCCCGGTATATTTCGCTTTCCGGCCAGCCGTAAGCCCCAAACGGGCCAAGGTGCGGATAAGGACCTCTTCCAGCGCCTCGACATACCAATGGACGTCTTCCCGCCACCGGCGCAAGTTTAGCACCGGATAGCCGACCAATTGGCCGGGATTATGGCAAGTGATATTGCCACCCCGGTCGCTGGCGACCACCGCAATTCCCCGCTCGCGCAGGACGGCGGCGTCGGCCAGCAGGTTTTCCGCCCCGCCGCTCCGGCCGATCGTGATGACCGGTAAATGCTCAACAAGCAGTAAAACGCCGTCCCACTCGCCGGCCGCCACTGCCTGCCGGGCCGCGGCCTGAAGAGCCAACCCCCCGGCATAGCTGACCACGCCACCGTAGCTTAAGCGGCAGCGCCGCATCAACGCACCTTCATCCCCGGCGGCCAATGGATCGCCTTGCCGTCTACCGCCAGCGCCGCTTCGGCCAAGGCCTCGCTGATGGTCGGATGGCCGTGGACGGTCGTCACCAGTTCGTCAACGGTCGCCTCCAGGCGGATGGCGAGAGCGGCCTCGCCGATGAGGTCGGTTGCCCGGGGGCCAAAAATGTGGACCCCGAGAATTTCGCCGTATTTGGCGCCGGCGATGACTTTTATCAGGCCGCTCATGCCGCCGTCGATGACCGCCTTGCCATTGCCGGATAATGGGAAAAGCCCCGTTTTATAAGCTATGCCCTGTTTTTGGGCCTCTTCTTCCGTCAGGCCCACACCGGCCACTTCGGGCTGAATGTAGATGCAGGACGGGATGGTCTGGGGATAATATGCGCTCTGCTGACCGAGCGCGTGCTCCACGGCGGCAATGCCTTGCGCGGAGGCGGCATGGGCCAGCATCATCCGGCCGTTGCAGTCGCCGACGGCATAAATGCCCGGCACGGTAGTGGCAAAATGGTCGTCGACCTTAATCCCGCCCCGGTCGTAAGCTACCCCGGCCGCGTCCAGGCCCAAATCCTGGGTGCGAGGCCGCCGTCCTACCGCCACCAGCACATACTCGCCTGCTACCTCCTCGACCTTATCGCCGGCTTCGACCAATGCCGTAAGCCCACCGTCACCTTGGCGAACCTCGGTCAGTCTGGCCCCGGTCAGGAAAGTTACCCCCTGCCGGGTGAGTTCTTGCCGCACCTTGGCCGCGATCTCGCCGTCGACGGTCGGCAAAATTTCTGCTAGCAGTTCGACAACCGTCACCCGGGCGCCGAGGGCGCTGTACAAAGCAGCAAACTCGATGCCGACAACCCCGCCGCCGACAATGACCAGCGACGTTGGTACGCCGGGCAGGCTGAGGGCGGCCGTGCTGTCGATGACGCCGGGCAGCTCGGCGCCGGGGAAATTCAGTTTCACCGGCTCGGAACCGACGGCCAGAATAACGGCGTCGGCCGCAAGCTGCCGTTCCATTTCGCCGCTAACCACCACCGTCCGGGCGTCCTTGAGCACCGCCTGCCCTTTATGCACCGTTACCTTGTTCGCCTTAAGCAGCGACTCCACGCCTTTGACCAGGCGCGTCACCGTCGCCTGTTTGCGCGACTGCAGCACCGGCCAGTCGACACGGACATTGTCGGCTTTCAGCCCGATCAGACCGCCTTTTTGCACTTCCCGGTACAAAAGCGCCGTGTGGAGCAGTGATTTCGTAGGAATGCAGCCTACGTTCAGGCACGTGCCGCCTAAGCGGTCGGCTTCCACCAGGTGCACCTCGGCGCCCAGCTGGGCGGCCCGGATAGCGGCCACATAGCCGCCAGGGCCGCCGCCGATAATCACCATGCGTTTATTCATTGAAACAATCCCCTTTCCGCGCTTCGTTCGCCACTATTTCTTGTTTTTACTTATATCATACCAATAGTAGCAGGGGTTGTTCCAGCAATTGTCTTAATCTGGCCATGAATTTCGCCGCCACGGCGCCATCAATCAAGCGGTGGTCAAAACCCAGGCACAGATTGGCCATCGGCCGTACAACGACCTGGCCGTCCGCCGCCACCGGCCTGTCGGCCACCCGGCAGACACCAAGGATAGCGCTTTCCGGCGGGTTTATTATGGGCGTAAAATGATCGACACCGTACATCCCTAAGTTAGTGACGGTAAAAGTGCCGCCGCCGATTTCGTCACCAGTGAGCGCCCCCCGCCGCGCTTTATCGCTCAAAGCGGCCACTGCCGCCCGCAGCGCGCGCAGCGACTGTTTATCGGCCTGCCGGATGACCGGCACGATGAGGCCGTTGTCCAACGCCACGGCTACCCCGATATTGACGTCCGCCGGCATGACGACGCATCCGCCTTCAAGGCGGGCGTTGACCGCCGGGAATTCGGCCAAACCTTGAGCCGCCGCCTTAATCACAAATTCGGTGACCGAGAATTTTTCCCCCGTAACCTTGGCCAGCTGCGCTTTTAGCGCGAGCACCGCCGTCATATCCACTTCTACGGTGAGGTGGACGTGGGGCGCCGTCTGCCAACTCAGGCTCATGCGCTCGGCGATGATTTTGCGCATCCCGGCCAGCGGCTGCCCGGCCGGAGCAGCCGGCGGCCGCGGCTCAGTCACCGGCAGGGCCGCCAATACGTCTGCCTTGGTAAGGCGGGACGGCTTGGCCATGGCAGCGAGGTCAATGCCATGTTCGGCCGCCACTTTGACCGCCAGGGGCGTCGCTTTGACCGGCAGCCGGCGCTGCGCTAAAAAGTTCACAACATCCCGCGCCACCACCCGTCCGCCCGGTCCGGTCCCGGTAACGAGCGCCAGGTCGATCCCGTTTTGGCGGGCGATTTTTCGGGCCAGAGGTGACGCTTTTACCCAGGTCCCGGTCATTCTTGCCGCCGGGCTGGCACCTGGTACCGGTTCACTGGCAGCAGCCGCCTTCGCCGCCGAACCGCCGGCCGGCGGTTCTTCCGCCACCTGCTCGCCCGGCGCGCCGATAACGGCCAGTAGCGTGCGCACCGGCACGGTCTGGCCTTCCGGCACGACAATGGACAACAGCACGCCGTCGACCGGCGCTTCCATTTGGTTGGTAATTTTATCGGTGGAAATCTCGGCCAGCACTTCACCGGCGCGAACAGTCTCGCCGACCCTTTTATACCACTTGGTAACCGTCCCTTCCGTCATCGTCAGCCCAAGCTGCGGCATCGTAAACTGGGTCGCCATTGTCTTCCCCCCTGACGGTCGCCTACCGGCACACGTCCCGCACGGCGCGGGCAATGTCCTCAGCGGTAATCTTGACCAGCTTCTCCAATGCCGGGCTGAACGGAATGGGAACAAACGGCGCCCCCAGCCGCCGGATGGGCGCGTCAAGATAATCAATCATCTCTTCCGCGACCAGCGCGGCCACCTCGGCGCCGACGCCGCCGGTTTTTACCGCCTCATGGACAATCACCAGCCGCTTGGTCTTGGCGACAGAATTAAATATCGTTTCTTTATCCAGCGGCGAAATGGTGCGCAAATCAATCACCTCGGCGTCAATGCCGTCGGCGGCCAATTTTTCCGCCGCCTCCAGCGCCCGGTGCAGCATCAGGGAGTAGGATACGATCGTCACGTCCCGCCCTGGCCGGGACACATTGGCCTTGCCGATCGGCGTGAGGTGCTCGCCGTCCGGCACCGGCCCTTTCATGGGGAACAAGGCTTTATGCTCAAAATACAGTACCGGGTTGTCGTCGCGGATGGCCGCTTTTAAAAGACCTTTGGCGTCGGCCGGATTGGACGGGATGACCACCTTGAGGCCCGGTACATGCAGGAACCAGGCCTCAAGCGACTGCGAATGCTGGGCCGCCGCCGAGCGGATAATGCCGTCCGGCGCCCTGAGCACCAGCGGAATGGTGCACTGCCCGCCGAACATATAGCGGATTTTCGCCATCTGATTAAAGACTTCGTCCATGCAGACACCGATAAAATCGACGAAGTGCATATCCACCACCGGACGCATCCCGGCCAGCGCGGCACCGACGCCGGCCCCGACAATCGCCGTTTCCGATATGGGGGTATCAATCACCCGCTCCAGGCCGAACTTTTGCGGCAAGCCTTTGAACTGCCCAAAAATGCCGCCCTGCCTGGCGATATCCTCGCCCATGACAAAGACGCGTTCGTCCCGGCTCATCTCTTCGGCCATCGCCTCAAGCGTGGCCTCGGAAAAAGTGATTTCACGCACGCTGGGTCACCTCGTTTTCCACATATAAATCGTCATACAGCTCGGACTCGTCCGGGTAGGAGTCACCGCGGGCCGCGGCGACGGCATCGTCAATCTCAGCCGCCACTTCGGCCTTGATAGCGTCAAGGTCGCGTTCGGTAACCACGCCCCCGGCCAGCAGCTGGATGGCAAAATTCTTGAGCGGATCGTCCTTGTCAAACCGTTCCTGCACTTCCGCCTTGGTCCGGTATAGCTCAGGATCGCCGACAAAATGCCCCTTAATCCGGTAGGTCTTAGCTTCAAGCAACGTAGGTCCGCCGCCCTCGCGGGCCCGTTCGATTGCCCCTCTGGCCGCCTCGTACACGGCCAGCACGTCGTTGCCGTTGACGACCAGGCCGGGAATGCCGTAGCCTACTGCCCGGTCGGCGATATTATCCACCGCCGTCGTCGTGCGGTACGGCGTAGTAGAAGCCCACTGGTTGTTTTCGCAGACAAACACGACCGGCAGTTTCCACACGGCGGCCATGTTCAGCGCCTCATGGAAGGTGCCGCGGTTGGACGCGCCGTCACCGAAGAAACAGACCGCCACCTGACCGGATTTTTTCATTTTGGCCGCCAACGCCGCCCCTACGGCCAGAGTGTAGCCACCGCCGACCACCCCGTTGGCCCCCAGCATACCAATAGAGAAATCGGCGATATGCATCGACCCGCCCTTGCCTTTGCAGTAACCGGTTTTTTTGCCGTAAATTTCGGCCATCATCGGCCTGATCTTCGCCCCTTTGGCGATGCAGTGGCCGTGGCCGCGGTGCGTGCTGGTTATATAGTCGGCATCGGTCAAGTTAGCGCACACCCCTACGGCAATGGCCTCCTCACCCACGTACAAATGCACAAATCCTGGCAGCTCTCCGGCCAAAAAGAGTTCCCCTACCTTTTCCTCAAACAGCCGGATGGTCATCATCCGGCGATAAAGCTGACGCAAAAATTCGGCGTCGTATGGCAAGGTGTATCCCCCCTGTTTTGTTCTCACAGCATGTATAAATCTTGCCGGCGGTCCCGATAGTAATTAAGCGCCTGCCGGGCCGCCGCCACCTGCGCGAGGTCCAGCTTGGCCACGATAAACGTGTCTTCTTCCCTCTCCAGCGCCGCGATAATCTGCCCGTACGGACTGATGATGCGCGATTTGCCGTAAAAGGTAATCGCTCCGGGGGCGCCGGCCATAACCTCCGCGCCCGCCTTGTTGGCCGCGACGACAAATACCTGGTGCTGGGCGGCGGCCACTTTCAGCTCATCGGCATACAGCTCGCCGCGGTACCCCGATGACGAAGTAGGCACAAAAATCACCTGCGCCCCTTTGAGCGCCAGCGTGCGCCACGCTTCGGGGAAGGAGCGGTCATAGCAGATAAGGATGCCTATTGGTATGCCCATCACGTCGAAGACGGGAAGGTCGGGGCCGGGGTCAAAATAGAGCGTCTCATAGGCCAAAACACCTTCGATGTACGGGATATGGGTTTTGGCATACCGGCCAGCGAGACTGCCGTCCGGCCTGACGATAAACGCCGTATTATACCGCCGCTCGCCGCACCGCTCATAGCAGGTGGCGACGATGGCGCACCGCACCTCGCGCGCCAAGGCGGCAATATAGCGGTAGGTTGGTCCGTCGGCGAGCGGTTCGGCCTTGTCCCGCCACGCAGCGTCCCGGCAGCGGGCAAAATAAGGCGTAGTCATCAGTTCCGGCAGGCAAATCACATCAACCAACCCGGACGCTGCGACCGACCGTACCAGCCGCGCGATATTAGCCAGCTGGGCGTCATAATCACCTTTATACGCGCCGGTTTGTACCGCGGCCACGCGCAGCCGCATATTTATCCCCCCTTTAACAAACGGGCGCGCCCGCTACTTCAAAACCAGCCTCGGCAGCCACAGCGACAGCTCCGGAATATAGGTGATGACTAGCAAGGCTACGATTGCCGCCGCCACAAAGGGCCATACCGCCCGGCTGATGGTATCCATGGAAATTCTGGCAATATTGGCGCCCACATAGAGATTGACCGCCACCGGCGGTGTAATCTGGCCAATCGCCAGGTTGACCGTCATCACGACGCCAAACCAAACGGGATCCCAGTGATAGTAGGCCATCACTGGCATTAAGAGCGGCAGAATAAGATACATGATGGAAATGGCATCAAGCAGCATGCCGGCAATTAAAAGCAAAATGTTGATAATCAGCAGCAGCACCATTTCATTGGAAGTTAGGGCTAACGCCAGCGCGGAGACTTTTTCCACTACGCCGAGCGTGGTCATCGCCCAGCCGAAAATCCCGGCAAAGGCAACTACCAGCATGACCACCGCCGAAGCAATCCCGGTTTCGACCAACAGGTCAACCAGGTCCTGAAATTTTAGCGTCTTATAAATAAAGGCGCCTACCAGCAGGCCGTAAAAAACGCCGACCGCCGCCGCTTCCGTGGGCGTAAAAATGCCGCCGTAGATGCCGCCAAGAATAATGACCGGCGCCAATAGTCCCCAAATAGCATCCTTGAACGCCGCCCACACTTCCCGCAGCGTCCCCCAGCGCTCGCCACCATAATGGCGCATGACGGAAATGATATAGGTCGGGACGATAAGCGCGACACCGACCAAAATCCCCGGGATAACGCCGGCAGCAAACAGCTTGCTGATAGACGCGCCGGTAATGACGCCATAGACGATGAAGGCAATACTGGGCGGAATAATAATGGCAATACCGCTGGCCGCCGGCATAAGCGCGGCGGCGAAGCCTTTATCGTAGCCGGCCCTAATCATGCCGGGAATGAGAATAGTGCCAAGGGCAGCCACCGTCGCCGGTCCCGACCCGGACACGGCGCCCCAGAAAATGGCGGTAATAACGGTAACAATGGCCAGACCGCCCCGGAACGGGCCGGCAATAAGCGACACCAGCCGGATAATCCGGTCGGATATGCCGGCCCGGCCCATGATCACACCGGCTAGGATAAAGAACGGAATGGCCAGCAGTGAGAACTTAGAGATGTTCGCGAAAAACACGGGGGCGAACATTTGGGCGCCAAGGTCGGTCAGGTAAATGACGATCATCCCGGTAAGCCCCAGCGCCACGGCGATGGGGACGCGCAGGCAGATTAAAATTAAAAACAGTCCTAATAGCAGCGCTCCCGGATCGATGAAAGACAACACGGTGCTCACCTCCGTCGAAAGTTGTTTGTTATTTGCCGGCTAAAGCGCGCAGTTCCGCAAGCGCCGCCTGAATGATGCGGCCGATGACCAGCACTGAGCCGAGCGGCACGGCCATCCCGAACCACCACATGGGCAGGCCCATAGAATAGGTCGTCATTTCGCTCTCATATTCCTGGATAACCATGTTGACCCCATGAAATAGCAGCATTACAAACAGCGCCACCCCGCACACCGCAGACAGCACGGCAATCCCTTTTTTATACCTGTTTGGCAGAAAATCGGTCAACACCGTCATCCCCAGATGGGCGCCTTTGCGGAAGGCGATCGACGCACCAAGCAGCGTGGCGAAAACAAACAGGTTGATGACCAGCTCCTCGGTAAAGGCCAACGACTGCTCGGTTAGATAGCGGGCAATTACATTGGCGAAGGCCAGGATGGCCATGAAAAAAATCAAAGCGGCGCAGAGATATTCTTCGACTTTATCGAGCCATCGCATATTCCATTCCCCCTCGTAATGTAAGGAAGAGGGCGCCGCGAGCCAATCCGCGGCGCCTTTCGCATTAGTTTTTCGCCGCCTTGGCTACTGCTTCTTCAAACGCCTTTACGATTTCCGGCCCGACTTTTTGCGCGTATTTGTCATACACCGGTTTGGTCGCCTGTTTGAAGGCCGCCAGCTGCTGCGGCGTCAAGTCGGTCACGGTCATGCCTTTGGACTTGAGAAACTCGATCCCTTCGCCAAGGCCCTTACGGCTTTCGGCGACTTGCCACTTCATGGCGTCCACGGCGGCTTTTTTCAGCTGTTCTCTGATTTCCGGCGGAAAACTGTTCCAGGTATTTTTGTTAACGACAACGGCCAAGGCATCATATGAATAGTGCCAGTTAGTAATAAATTTTTGCACCTCATAAATTTTGGTGGGAATAATCACGCCGACGATTGGGTTCTCCTGGCCGTCAATAACGCCCTGCTGCAGCGACGTAAACACTTCGCCCCAGTTCATCGACACAGCATTGGCGCCCAGCGCCCGCATGATATCGATATACATCGGCGTAACAACCCGCATCTTCAGGCCTTTCATATCGTCCGGCGACGTAATTGGCCGCTTGTTGTTGGTAACTTCGCGGAAGCCGTTTTCGCCCCACGCCAAACCAACCATATTATATTTGTCCAACGCTTTGAACAGCTTATCAGCCGCTGGCGAATTCATCGCCGCATCGACGGCTTTATAATCAGGGAACATGAACGGCAGGCCCCATACGTCGAATTCCGGTATGGTCGGTGCGATATTAATCGTTGAATTCACCATAAAGTCGATAGAACCGTTCTGCACCATTTCCACCTGGCGCATTTGGTCACCGCCGGTCAGCATGGCGCTAGGGTAAACCTTGATGTTAACCTTCCCATTGGTATACTCTTTCGCCAATTCGGCGAATTTCACGGCGCCCTGGCCCCATTTGGTTTCCTTGGTCACGTTCATGGTCAGTTTGTACTCTTCCTTGAGCTTGACATCGCCGGCCTTGCCTTTGTCCGACTGGGCCTGCTTGCCGCCGCAGCCCGCCATGAGGGCAACTAGGGTAATTACCAGCGCCACCGCCAGCACGGTAAGCCAACTTTTTTTCATGCTCTGCGCACCCTTGTCCGGGTGCTTCACCTCCTTTTGTGCTTAGCTTGCTTTCCGGTATTAAAAAGCGCTTGACGTTTCGAATGGCAGTCCAAACACCTCCCAACGCAATGCTTCGCCGCCCTGCTGCACGATAACCGTCAGCCAAATACCTTAGCAAGATAAATGCCATATCGTGGGAATATTACGAATTGTTTTACATAATGCAGGGCATTTCCCTTCAGGACTAAAATCGTCAACAACAAGCGTAATATTTCTGTAAAATAGAATGAATATTGTGAAAATAATAACTACGCCCTCTTATTTGCGGTACGCGCAAAAAATGAGCACCTGGCCCGGCAGACAGCTTGTATCACTGTTTGGGGCAAGTGCTCAATCTTTGAACATTGCACATTTTTTGCACATTAGTCCAGCTGATATTTTTTAATTTTATTGTACAGCGTATTACGGGAAATACCGAGCAGCTCTGCCGCCCGGGTAATATTGCGCTCCACGCTGGCCAGCGCCGCCGCAATTGCCTCCTTCTCTACTTCTTCCAGGGTCCGGATTGGCGTTGCCGTCTCCCGCCGCCCCAGTTCAGCGAAATGGCGCGGCAGGTCGCGGGCGGTGATAGTCTCGCCGGGTGCCACATTGACGGCCCGTTCCAGTACATTCTCCAGTTCCCGCACATTGCCCGGCCAGTCATAGCGCAGAAAGAGCGCTGCCACTTCCTCGCCGATAATCGGCGCACTGCGCCCCAGCCGACTGCAGATTTTGGCCAGGACGCGCTCAGCGGTCGGCAGCACGTCCTCTTTACGCTCACGGAGCGGTGGAATGTGGACGGTCAACACGTTGAGCCGGTAAAAAAGGTCCCGGCGGAAGCTACCCTCAGTCACTTTCCGCTGCAGGTCATGGTTGGAAGCGGCGATGATGCGGCCGTTGAAGTTAAACAGGTGAGTTCCGCCAATGCGCATTACCTTGCGCTCCTGAATAACCCTGAGCAGTTTAACCTGCATATCCAGCGGCATGTCGCCGATTTCGTCAAGAAAGATGGTACCGTCGTTAGCCAGTTCAAACTTGCCCGGCCGGCCGCCCCGCGCCGCACCGGTAAACGCCCCTTCCTCGTAGCCAAACAGTTCGCTTTCAATAAGCTCACGGGGAATGGCGCCGCAGTTGACGGCCACAAACGGGCCGCTACGAAAACTGCTGGCGTTGTGAATGGCCTGGGCGAACAACTCCTTGCCGGTACCGCTCTCGCCCTGGAGGAGCACGGTCGACGAGCTTTGCGCGGCAATGCGAGCCATACGGATACATTCGCGCATCGCCGGCGACGGGCCGACGATGTCGTCAAAGGTAAACCGGGCCGCCAAGCCGCTCATGGCCGTGACAATCTTCTGCACCTTGCGGATTTCACGGAAAGTATCTACGACCGCGGCAAGCTCGCCGCACTCATCGCGGATGGGCACGGCCGTCTTTAGGAAGTGGTACATCTTGCCACTCTTGCCTTTAAGCAAAAATTCCTTATCGGTATAGCCCTGGCCGCTGGCGATAACGTCCAGCACTACCGGCCGAAAGTCGACGATTTCACTCACATGCCGGCCGATGGCCCAGTCGCGGTTAATGCCTAAGATCCGGGCGCCGACACTGTTGATAAACCGGATATGGCCGTCCCGGTCAACCAGCAGCAGCCCGTCGGAAACCGAGTCGGCGATAGCGTCCTGATATTGCCGCTGCCTGGCCAGTTCATGGCGGAGCTCATGCTCGCCGGCGAGCAGGGCCACATGGGCGGCCAGCAGGCGGAAAGAGCTTTCCAGTCCAGGTCCGCAAGCGGCGCTACCGGTCAAAAGGTTCAGCCGCCCAATGGATCTATTAGCGGTTGCGATGGGCATCACAGCGGCCGGCTCCGGCCGCTCCCGCGCCAGTTGCACTTTTCCGGCAAGATGAATAACGCGGCCCGCGTCGTCCGCGAGGATGACACAACACCCCGGCCAGTCGGCGCAGAAAGCGTCGAGGGCGGCCAGAAGCGACGGATGGGCCAGTTCGGCCATGGTTATCTCCCCCTGCCTCGCTGAATTTATTCCATATTTCTCTATATTAACCATATTCCCTTGCCTTTTTTCTGTATTTTTTGAACAAAAGCGCAACGGCACTAAGACCGCAAAAGGTATACCGAACGCGACGCATGTCGCATGGCGCCCGCGCTTGATATCCGCCATATTTGGGAATAATGGTAAGAGAATATTTGGGACAAACTAAGCAAGTTAACGGTTTTAATAAGGAGGCATGCCAGTGAACGCCTATCTTGGAATTGACGTTGGTTCGGTCAGTACCAATATTGCCGTTCTTAACGAAGCGGGCGAGGTGATGGACACGCTGTACATCCGCACGCAGGGCCGGCCGATTGACGCCGTCCAGCGGGGGCTGCGCGAGATTTACGCGCGGCGGCCCGACCTGAAGGTAAAAGGGGTCGGCGCGACCGGCAGCGGCCGCCACCTTGCCGGTGTGGTCGTGGGGGCCGACATCATCAAAAATGAAATCACCGCGCACGCCGTCGCCGCCATGCACATCGTTCCGGAGGTGCAGACCGTCCTGGAAATCGGCGGCCAGGACTCGAAAATTATTATTATCCGCAACGGGGTGGTTACCGATTTCGCCATGAATACAGTCTGCGCGGCCGGTACCGGCTCGTTTCTTGATCAGCAGGCCGCGCGGCTCAGCATCCCCATCGAAGAATTTGGCGACATCGCCCTTTCGTCCCATACGCCGGTGCGCATCGCCGGCCGCTGCGCCGTGTTCGCCGAGTCGGACATGATTCACAAACAGCAGACCGGGCACCTCATGAGCGATATCTTAAACGGCCTGTGCCAGGCGTTGGTGCGCAACTACTTAAACAATGTCGGCAAAGGCAAGCAAATTCTCGGGCCGGTGCTGTTCCAGGGCGGCGTCGCGGCCAACAAAGGCATGAAGCGGGCCTTTGAAGAGGCGCTGGGCCTTGAGGTCATCGTGCCGCCCCATTTTGGCGTCATGGGGGCCATTGGCGCCGCGCTGCTGGCCAGGGAACACATGACCGATAATAAAAATACCGCCTTCCGCGGCTTCGGCGTCGCCGATTTCGTCTACCAGCCGCGCAGTTTCGAGTGCGGCGGCTGTCCAAATTTGTGCGAAGTAATCGAAATCGGCCTTAACGGCCAGGTAGTGGCCCGCTGGGGCGACCAGTGCGGCAAATGGGCAAACAGCGTGAACAAGCAAGGATGAAAGGACTGATGGCCATGCGCATTGGCATCCCGCGCGCCCTGCTCTACTACCAGTACGGCAGCCTGTGGGAGCGCTTTTTGAGCGAACTGGGGGCCGAGGTAATCGTTACCGGCGAGACCACCAAAGCCACCCTTGATTACGGCAGCGCCCTTGATGAGGTATGCCTACCGGTTAAAGTATATTTCGGCCACGTCTACGAGCTGTGCCGCCAGGGCGTCGACGTCCTGTTTACCCCCAGGCTGGTGAGCGTGGCCGCCGGCCAATATACCTGCCCCAAAATCATCGGTATGCCCGACCTGTTACGCAGTAACCTGCCCAACCTTCCGCCGCTCATTGACTTTTCGGTCAGTCTGCGGCGCGGCGTCCACAGCCTGTATCAAGCCATTACCGGCGTAGGCCGCCTGCTGGGCAAGGGTTCGCTGCCAACCCTCGCCGCCTGGTACCGGGCCTGGCGGCATACCCGCCTCAACGTTCCCGCTGCTACCCTGCCGGCTGCGGCGCGACGCGTCGGCCTCATCGCCCATCCCTACCTCATCCATGACCGGCAAATCAGTATGCGCGTGGTGGAACGGCTCCAGCGCCTGGGCGTGACGGTTGTCACCGCAGAAACGGTCACTTCCTGCCGGGCGGCGGCCGCCGCCAAAACGCTGGGCAAAAAGATTTTTTGGTCAAGCAGCGCCCATATGGCCGGCGCCGCGCTTAGCCTGATGCACGAGGCGCCACCGGTGGACGGCATCATTTTCATGAGCTCCTTTGCCTGCGGCCCCGACGCTTTAATCGGCGAGCTCATCAGCCAGCGGGCCTACCACCGGGGCGTCCCCTGCATGCTGCTTACCCTGGACGAGCACACGGCCGAAGCGGGCTTTGTCACCCGGCTGGAGGCGTTTACCGATATGCTGCTACGGAGGAACCAGTCATGATCGTCACTTTTCCCCATATGGGCCATTTAAGCATTGCCCTTAAGGCCATCTTTACCGGCCTGGGCTGTACCGTTCTTACACCGCCGCCCGTTTCCAAGCGGACGCTCGCGCTGGGCGTCAAGCACGCGCCGGAAACGGTATGTTTGCCGTTCAAAGTTACGCTCGGCAATTTTATCGAAGCCCTCGAACTGGGCGCCGACACGCTCGTCACCTGCGGCGGCGTCGGCCCCTGCCGGCTAGGTTACTATGCCGAAGTGCAGCAAGGCATCCTGCGTGCCCTTGGCTATGACTTCACCATGGTGGTATTTGAGCCCAATTTGCCCGATGTCTTGCATAGCATCCGCCGGCTCGCCCCCCGCTTGGGCCTGCGGCAGGTTTACCAGGCCTTTCGCCTAGGTCTGGCGAAGGTGAACGCCCTTGACGACCTTGAGCGGCAGGTCTCTTGCCTCCGCGCCCGGGAAGCGGCCCCAGGCAGCGCCGACGCCGTTTGGCAGGATGCCCGGCAGGCAATCGATGCCGCGGCTGACCTCGCCACGGTAAGGCGGATATGGCAAGATAGCACCGCCCGCCTAGCGGCTGTCTCCGTCCGGGCCGGGCCGGCGCCGCTGCGCATCGGCATTGTCGGCGAGATTTACGTCATGCTGGAGCCGTTTGTCAACCTTGACTTGGTGCGGCGGCTGGGAAGCATGGATGTGGAAGTCCACCAGACCATGTACCTGAGCGATTATGTTAATGGCCACCTTTTCCGCCGCCGGGAATATCTCGACCTTTTTCACCGCCTGGCCACTCTTGCCCAGCCCTATTTAGGCCACTATGTGGGCGGTCACGGCCTCAAAAGCGTCGCCTACACCCTCCATATGGGACAAAGCGGCTATGACGGCCTCATCCACGTCTTTCCCTTTACCTGCATGCCCGAGGTAGTGGCGAAAAACATCCTCCCCAAGGCTGCGAGCGACGCCGCCATCCCGGTCCTGTCCCTCGCCTTTGACGAGCAGTCGGGCGAAGCGGGCATAGTAACGCGGCTGGAAGCCTTTGTCGATCTTTTGCGGTTGCGGCAAAATCAGCCCCGCGGCAGTAATCTCAAGGTCTTGCAGGCATTTTTATCGTGAGACGGAAAAACCCAGCGATGCATTACTGCACGCTGGGTTTAATTTGTATCAAGTTTTAAATTGTTCTTTAGTAGGTTTCTACAAACAGTTCAAAATATGCTCGGGGATGAACACAGGCCGGACATATTTCGGGCGCCTCTGTCCCTTCGTGGACATAGCCGCAATTGCCGCATTTCCACAAGACCTTTTCATCTCTTTTGAAAACCTTGCCATTTTCGATATTGGCGGCTAGTTTGTTAAATCTCGTTTCATGCCTTTTTTCAGCGGAAGCAATCATTTTAAAGGCTGCAGCAATTTCCGGATAACCTTCCTCTTCGGCGGTCTTGGCAAATGCTGGATAAAGGTCGGCCCACTCCTCATTTTCACCGCTTGCCGCTGCCTTCAGATTATCAAGGGTGGTTCCCTGTGCAACTGGGTAAGCAGCATTAATTTCTATCATCGTTGGCAGTTCGCCTTGGAAACCCTCGAGTAGAAACTTATAAAACCTTTTGGCGTGCTCTTTTTCATTCTCGGCTGTTTCAATAAATATATTTTTAATCTGCTTATAACCTTCCTTATCGGCCACCGAGGCATAGTAGGTATAACGGTTGCGGGCCTGCGACTCCCCGGCAAATGCCTTTAAAAGATTTTCGGCGGTTTTGGTCCCTTTGAGGCTCTTCATAAGAACCCTCCTCGTTTTTTATTTTATTATACCATAATATAACAGTTATTGCCAACTTATGATTATTTGAAATTTTTAGCAGCCGTGCCAACTCAGGTTGCGACAGCTTTTTGCTTTTGCGCAAACTTGCTAAAGTATATTGGTCTTTTTGCGCTGTGGGCAAGATTTTAACTTGATATTTTCCGGGTGTTTTTTGCGTCATCTGCCAACTCCCTGATTTCGTTATCCAGTTCATTCATGAAATCGTTAATTTCACGTCCCTCTCCTCTACGGCTCTCTCCAGCAGCTTGTATCAATGACTGATAAAGCTCGTTTTCCTCTTTTAACCGCTCCAGATCCGCAACCAGGCTTTCATATTTTTCATGACTAAGAACAACTAACCGCTCAGAACCTTTTTTAGTGATGTAAACCGGTAGGTTTTTATTAATGCAAAGGTCCTCAATTTCATCCATTTTTTTTGCCAAGTCGGTCATCGGGCGAATTTTAACCCTCATATCGGCACCACCTTTTTTCGCAGATTGTTATAATTATTATAACTTTTGAGTCAAAAAATAATCAAGAAATAATCAATTTAAAATATGATACCACGGAACTCTATGCCTATTTGCCTAAAACCTAAAAGAGCAACATTCTTTTAATCGACTTTACAACTCATACCGCATACTCCAAAACCATAGACAACTGGGTTTTAACCTCCTCACCCCGTAAGGGGACGGAAAATCACAAAAGGCATCCCTGTACTCCAAGGACTGCCTTTTCGTAATACCAAGCAAGGATATAGCCTTGCTCTCCACTATTTTATCCGCCTTATTAGCAATCGCCAGCCGCCAAGACGGTTATCTCACTTATGCCGACATCCAGCACATAATTAATTCTTATGGTCAACCCGCCGCAGGATAACTTCCCACGCTCGACCTGCTTAACGCCATTTACAACCGGCTAACCGCCAATGTTGTTCGCTCAACCGGCGGTTTTGTCATCATGTTTTAATAGTTTGTTAATATTAACTGGAGGTATTATTAATGGTGGGTTGACATTAGCAATTTTTGTTATATCTGTTACAATACTTCGTAAGTAAGGGAACAATATTGCAGTAGCGTTAACGTTACAAACACGGTCAAAGGTAGGTGTTACATTTCCGTCTGCGTGATAGGAAAAGAAGCCTTCCAAAACTACATGAATAGTGAATGGCGGGTTTGGTTTTTCTTCGTTTGGTAAACCAATACTTAATTCAAGAGTAACCGATGCCTGTTGGTTTTTTTCATCGATACTAACATCATGTCGAACGCTAGTGGCAAGAGATGCTTGGTCTGGATCGGGCGTGAAATATGTTGGATGAACTTGAAAACTCATTTTGCGAATGATATAATCATGAAATTTTAAAATACAAGAAGACTGCTTGTCCATTAGGCAGCAACTCCCTGATCGAAAACAAAGTCTGTTTCATTAAACTCAATTTGGTACTTAAGAGAGCTCGTTGAATATTTTATTTCAAAATATGCATTACTACTTTCTACAATCTTGTTTTTAGTAGCGGTAAACTCGGCTCCAGCGACTATTAACTCCGCCCGTAATTCTTCATATGACATTGCGGCAAATATCATATCAATTTCTTTCTTGCGATCGGCTCTTAACACAATTTATCACCTACAGTAATTTAAATGATTTTATACATTCGGGATTTCTAACACATAGCTGTATATGAGCTTCAGGTACATTTATCCATTCTTCCAGGGCATTATCTATTTCCCAGGTAAAAATACCCCGCGCTACATCGAATTTTCTAATCTTATTATATATAAAATTCAATACAACGCCATTTTTTAAACGACATTCCTCACCATGCTCCTTGCACGTATCGATGATAAGCTTCGCCACATACATAAATTCATCGTAATCGTCTGGTTCTTCAAGATCGAAAACAGAGTGAGCGATAATCCGGCTTTTAACTACCGCACAATCGTCTCGATATCTGTACTTTGCCCACCGATTCGCCCATGAAAGCTTTTCAAAGAAATAAACACCATCACCTAACCACTGAGGACGCTTTTCCGTATCAACGGAAAGCTTGTAACGTCTCTCTCTTATGATTTTTGCCGCTCTTCTTTGGGATGTTCCGTGATACCCAATAAACGCTCTTGCCATTAAGTTGTTTCCCCATGTTTAGATAATTATGCATGTTGGTATCAAAATAATTATCGCATTACCAAATGTTTATGGCAGACTTATTTTGCATAGTTTGGCTGCCGAAATCTGCACGTATAAAATGCCGAAATTGAACAAAGTTTGCATAAACTTTGCATGGAGGGGCGGGTATGATTGGCTGTTCTAGCGGTGTTGCCTAAGCAACGCCG
Organism: Sporolituus thermophilus DSM 23256; assembly: GCF_900102435.1. NCBI lineage: Bacteria > Bacillati > Bacillota > Negativicutes > Selenomonadales > Sporomusaceae > Thermosinus > Thermosinus thermophilus. The sequence continues at coordinate 36,092 of NZ_FNBU01000011.1, forward strand.
CGCAGCCTAAATATCATACCCGCAGAGGCTCCTTGTCAAGTTTATGCGGATGGATGAATAATTACTTAATTGCCGAAATCTGCATTTTTGGATTGCCAAATACAACCAAATTATTTTATCTGAGCTACGACTTTACTTCTATAAAAGCTAGAACATTCCTGCACAAGCGAATGCAATTCGTACAATTTTCTATTTTCTGCCGCTTTCCGCTTCATACTTCATACCTCACACCTCATATTCTAAAAATATTGACAACTTCCCGCGCCAGTTATATCATGAAGATGTAGCCAAAATTAACAAAAACTGACAAAACCTCCCGCTATAGGCGCAGCAAGGCTTGGCGGGCATTTGGACGGTGATTGCTACAATTTTCACGTAAAAATTGACGAAGTTCCCGCAAACTGCCGATTCAGCCCAGCAGCGGCGCGGCCTCGCGGGCGCAGGGTTTAAAAACAAAAACCCCGTAAGGGGACGGAAACGTATCCCGCCGGGAATTTTGGAAATTCTCCAGTGCATCGTAGAAAGTTTAAAAACAAAATCCCCGTAAGGGGACGGACTCCATTATAGCGGAGGATTTAGATCGAATTTGCGAAGCAGCCGAGCTTGCCAAAAAAGCAATTACCCTCAACCCTAACTCTGTTCAGGCCCGCATAACACTAGCCAAATATTATGATTCAATTGGTGACAAGCTTTCAGCTAGGCGGGAAGAAAGGAAGGCGCAAGATCTGGCAAAATGGCTGACCCAAAAAAAGAGCCACCACATGTAATCGTGGCGACAAAGTATTATTTAGTTTCTGAACGGCGCCAGCATTTTCAAAAAAATTATCGCCAGCAAGTCAAAAATTTTGCCGTTTTATTTAATCAGCGACATAAACCAACAAAACCAGCGCGAAGCACTTGTTAAAATAAAAATCAAAATATTCCTGCAGCCGTGGGCTGCAATCCAATAGGAGGACTGGCAGATAGAGCGATGGTTACGCATTATTTCGCTGGCAGAACTGCTGCACGACACTGGCAAGATCTGCTACCGCTCAGGGCTGGGCGAAGGCAGCCACAGCCAGCGCGGTCGCGCGTTTTTAGCGACCTGCCTGGGCGACTTCGCCGATAGCGACGTTGGGCGGCTGCTGCTCGAATGCGTCGCCAGACACCACGCCACCGACCTGCGTGGCCTGGCCGACAAAGCTCACCCCGCCTACATCGTCTACGAAGCCGACAACATCGCTGCCGGCGTCGACCGCTGCAAAAAGGATTGCTTTAATAACCGGCACGATTTGAACGCACGGCTGCAGCGTCTGTTTGAAAAGATATAGCGCAACCGCTGTCAAATACGTCTGCGCCGCCATAGTCAAACGGGACGGTTTATGACTTAAACTTAAGTCATAAACCGTCCCGTGTCTTTAGCTTGAACCGGTGGAGCGGCCGTCCCACGGAAAGGTATTCCAGCACCATCTGGAGCTGGCCCTGGGTAACAAGGTATTCCAGGTAGCGGCGGGCGGTAACGCGGGACACGCCGGTGCCCTGGGCCACCTCCTCCGCCGACCGGGGAACGGTCTGGCGACTGAGGTAATCGATAATCGCGTTAAAGGTATTGACATGGAAGTTCTTGGGTATATCCTTGGGATCATGGCCCAGCTTGACGGCCAGGATGGCATCCAGGTCAGCCTGCGAGAGGCTGGGCTGCACCGCCGCCTTGTAGCGGAAATCGCGGTAAGCTTCCAGCACGGCCCGGTAGCGTTCAAACTTGAAGGGCTTGATGATATAACCGGCGATGCCGCATCTGAGCACTTTGCTGATGGTGGCGCTGTCATTGGCCGCCGTAATCATGATGACGTCTACCGGGGCGCTGCCCTGGCGCAGGCTGGCGAGCACTTCCAGCCCGTCCGTCTCTGGCATGTAAATATCCAAAATAACCAGATCGGGCTTCCTGGCGGCGCACAGCTCCAGCGCCTCCCGGCCGTTCTTGGCCACGCCTACAACCGTGAACCCCGCGACCGCCTCGGTAAAACTCTTATTGATCTCGGCGACCATGGGGTCATCATCGACAATCAACACTTTGAGCGGGTCCATAACCTTCACCTTCTATCGGTTTGGAATGAAAACGGTAAACTCAACCCCGCCTTCCGGCAGGTTGCGGTGACTGACCGAGCCGCCGCTGACCTTCACCTTTTCCGCCACCAGGGCCAGCCCGTAGCCGCGGCCGCTGCCTTTGGTCGTCACGCCGCGCTGGTAAATCCGGCTACCCAAAGCATCGTCAATCCAGGGGCCGCTGTTGCGCACCGCGATCGTCAGCCCCTCCGCCGTTTCGCTCAGCCGCACCGTCACCTGCCTGACCGGGGCCGCCCGCACCGCTTCAAGCGCATTTTCGATCAAGTTGCCGAGCACCAGCACCATGTCGCCGCCGCTGAAATGGCGCGGCAGGGCGGTAAGGGCGCTGTCCGGCGTCACCGTCAGTTCGGCGCCCAGCTCCCGCGCCCGGCTGCTCTTGCCTAACAGCAGGGCAAAGGTCACCGTTTCTTTTACCGTGCCGCGCAGCTGGTCAAACAAGCCCTGGTGCGGCGAGCTGTTTTCGGTAATGAAGTCTACCGCCTGCTCATACCGGCCAAGCTGCACCAAGCCGCCGATAGCATGCAACTTATTTTTGTATTCATGCGCCTGGGCCCGCATAACCTCAACGAACCGGTGGACGCCGGTAATCTCCTCGGCAAGGCGGTACACCTCGGTCCGGTCGCGGAAACTGATGACCACTCCCGTCACTTCCCCATCGACGACAATCGGGACACTATTGGCGAAAATGATGATGTCGCCAACCCGCTGTTCCTGGTCGTACACCGCCTGGCCGGTTTGAATAACCTGCCCCAGCCGGTTTTCCGGCAGAACGGCGTCGATCGGCCGGCCTACCGCCTCGTCCGGCCTGAGGCCAAGCAGCTTGGCGGCCTCGCTGTTGAGCATGCGGATGCAGCCCTGTTTGTCGACGGCTACCACCCCTTCGCGGATGGCCTCAAGCGTGGCGGTGCGCTCCCGCAGCAGGGCGGCAATCTCATGGGGCTCCAGCCCGAAAATGGCCTTCTTCACATCCCGCGCCACGTACACGGCGCCGCCCACGCTGAAGGCCAGTGCGATCAGCAGGGCGTACAGCACCTGTTTGGTCCCGGCGGCAATGGTTTTATTGAGGTCGTCAAGATAAAAACCTACCGACACAAAACCAATCTGGCGCGCCGGATCGTCCGGCGCATAAATCGGCACATTGGCCCTAAGCGACGGCGCCAGACTGCCCTTACCCACATAGACGTACTCCTGGCCATGCAGCACCGGCTCCCGGTACAAATCGGCCATCGGCGTACCCACGTTGGCGGTTATGGGGTGAGACAGACGGATCTGGTCCATGTTGGCGATGACAATGAAGGCCGCGCCGGTGGCAACACGCCACCGCTCGGCAAAGGGCTGCAGCACGGCCGACGGGTTATCGGACAAAATGGCCCGCTGCACCGCCGGCACCGTCGCCACCATCCGGCCGATGTCCAGCGCCCGCTTGCTGATGTCGGCCTGCTCGTCTTCGGCGACATTTTTAATGACCAAAATGCCAGCTGTCAGCAGTGTTAAAAACACCACCGATATAGTGAGCAGCATGATCTTAAGTTGGAGGGGCATGCGTTTTGGCAACTTGAACAAATAAATCACCCTGCCCGGAATATTCGCTCCATTAGCGCCACCTCCCTGCCAGGCGGCAATTAGCCAGCAGCCGCCGCTTTTGCACGCCTTCTGGCTTTCACCAAGGGAATACAGAGAAAAATGGCCGCGAGGATGAATACGCCCAGCGCGATGGGCCGTTCAAAGAAAATCAGCGGGTTGCCGTTGGACATCGTCAGCCCCTGCCGCAAAGCCTTTTCCATTAGCGGCCCGAGCACGAGCGACATAACCAGCGGCGCCGCCGGGAAGCGGTACAGCCGCATCAAAAAGCCCATGACGCCAAAGGCCAGTACCAGCCACAGGTCGAAGGTACTGCTGTTGACCGAGTAAACGCCGATAAAGGCGAAGACCAAAATCATGGGTAACAGCAGCGGTTTGGGGATGTCAATGATTTTGGCGAAAAGCGGCACCATCGGCAGATTGAGGATGAGCAGCATGACATTGCCGACATACATACTGGCTACCAGACTCCAGAACATTTCCGGGTGCTGCGGGATGAGTAGCGGGCCCGGCTGGATACCCCACATCATGAAAATGCCGAGCAGGAGGGCCATTGTCGCCGAGCCGGGCAGACCCAGGGTAAGAAGGGGCACAAAGCCGGCGGCGGCAGCGCCGTTATTGGCCGACTCAGGGCCGGCGACCCCTTCGATGGCACCCTCGCCAAACTCTTCCGGATGTTTGGACAGCTGCTTCTCCACGCTGTACGACACAAACGGCGAAGTTATCAGGCCCGCCCCGGGTAGTAGGCCAAAGAAAATCCCCAGGCCGCTGCCACGCAGCATGGCGCCGAACGACCGCTTAAGGTCCTGCCAGGTAGGATAGGGGCTTTTGAAGGGAATGCGTTTGGCAAGGGCATGGGGTTCCACGCTTTCCGACAGGACTTCGGAAAGGGCAAACAGGCCGAGGGCGGCGACGAGGAAATCGATGCCGTCGACTAATTCGGAACTGCCAAAGGTAAAACGGAGGGTGCCGGTCTGCACGTCCTGACCGATAGTGCCGATGGCCAGGCCGACGCACATGCTGATAAGCGCCTTGACCAGCGAACCTTCGCCCAGCGAGGTCGATGCGACCAGGGCTAAAACCATCAGGGCGAAATACTCGGGCGGCTGGAAGGCAATGGCCAGTTGGCTAAGCGGCGGCGCCAGAAACATGAGGACAATAACGCCCAGCGTCCCGGCGATGAACGAGCCGATGGCGGCGACACCGAGGGCGCTGCCGGCCCGGCCTTTTAAGGCCAGCTTATGGCCGTCGATGCAGGTTACGACCGACGCCGATTCGCCCGGGGCGTTGAGCAAAATGGATGTAGTGGAGCCTCCATACATGGCGCCGTAATACACGCCGGCCATCATAATCAGCGCGGTGGCCGGCGGCAAACCGAACGACAGCGGCACCAGCAGGGCAACGGCGCTGACCGGGCCGACGCCAGGCAGCACGCCGATCATCGTGCCTACAATGCAGCCCACGGCCACCGCCAGCAAATTTTCCGGCTGGCAGGCCAACTGCAAACCGGCCAGAAACATTGATAATGTACTATCCATGCCATTCACCTCCTAGAGCGCAAAGATGCCTTCCGGCAGCGGCACCATCAGAATGTTGTTGAACAGATAAAAGACGCCTAAGGCAACGATTGCGGCCAACGGCACGCTGACGCGCCATTTCTGCCAGCCCAGACAGCGGGGGGCTAAGGCCAGGAACAAAAAAGTAGTAATGATAAAGCCAAGCATTTCCAACGCCTCAATATACATGGCAGCCAGCAGCAGGAGAAAAGCGCCGCCCTTTAGCTCGAGTCCCTGCCAGGGCGAGTCCTGTTTTTTATCCGAGGAGGAAATCATCCATAACCAGAGCGATAACAACAGCTGACAGACGCCGATAAATAAAGGGAAAACATGGGCGTCCACGACGGCCGCCATGGTAAAGCGCGGCAATTTCCACGCCGCGAGCATGTATAAGACCGATACGATGATTGAACCGGTGGCAATCCAGCGGTCGCTCGTCCATTGCTTCACTTTTGTCGCCTCCTTATCAGGCCGAACGGCCCCTGACGGGGCCGCTAGCCTGGCTTTGGTTACTTAATCAGGTTCATGCTTCTCAGCAGGTCACCCAGCATTTTGTTTTGCTCATCCAGGAACTTGGTAAACTCATCAGCTGGCGCGTAGGTGGGCACCCAGCTATACTTCTTGCAGGTATTGGCCCATTCTTCCGTCTTGCTCATCTTCTCGATAGCTTCCACCATGTACTTCTTCGCATGTTCAGGCATGTTAGGCGGACCGAAAATACCGCGCCAGACCTCAAAAGTAGCGTCGATGCCCTGCTCTTTTAACGTCGGGATATTGGCCACCCGGGGGTCTTTCAACCGTTCGGGCGAAGTGACGGCCAGGCCGCGGATATTGCCGGCCTCAACCTGGCCGAGGACGTCGCCCACACTGGTTGAAATAACGTCGATCGACCCGCCGAGCAGCGCCGCGATTAGTTCGCCGCCGCCCTGGAAGCTGATATACGGCACTTCTTTTATATTTACGCCCGCTTTGCTGGCGGCCATCATAAAGGCCAGGTGGTCCATGCTGCCGGGAGCGGAGGCGCCGCCGACCTTAACGCTCTTGGGGTCGGCTTTCAGCGCTTCGAGTACTTCTTTCAGGCTCTTATACTTAGAGTCTTTCTTTACTCCGAAAAACTCATAGTCGGAGAACAGGCGGGCAATGGGCGTCAGGTCTTTATAGCTGTTCTTGGTCTGACCGTTCAGGTTGGTAAGGAGCAGCGGCGGTGAATAGACGACAAGGGTGTGGGCGTCGCCTTTTTTGTTCTCGATGATGTGGCTTGAGGCTACCACTCCGCCGCCACCGGCACGGTTTTCCACCGGCATGGCCACCGGCACGATCTTCTTCTCGGTCAGCACCTGGGCCACGCTGCGGGCCGTTAAGTCCCAGCCGCTGCCCGGGCCGGCAGGCGCGATAATGGTAATCGGCCCGTTAGGATATTTGGGCTGCTGTTTGGCGCTTTCCTTGCTGCTGCCACAGCCGGCCACGACCATTACCAAGACGAGTAACAGGGCTACCAGGCTGGTCATTCTGATCCTCATGACTTTCACTCCTTTTTATGTAAGTTGTAGCAAAAACCGGAGCTTTCATCCTGCCGCTGACTGTCACCTCCCTGCCTCGCGCGCTGCCCGGTGGGGGCTTGGCGATTTTGGCAAAATTGCGCTATTCGTTTTTATATTTTCAATATTAAATAAATATGCCGGCACGGCCTCTTTTTGGTCATTTTGGTCCTAAAGTTCATGCCGTTAGGACCTTTTATTGTAGCTGCCGCTCCGGCTTGTCAGCCGGAGCCATCCATTATTCGTTTTGCCAATAGCTCCATGCTGCATTGCTGTTTGCCATTTACCGCCAAGCACATTTTACCTGGAAGTTTGTGAAAAAAATAATTTTTTTCGGATAGCAGGAATTGGCCAAAGAACCGAGAAAAGAAAATAAAAGTAATAAGAAGAAATTTATCGAATATTCATATAATGTAATATGGCCACAATTTAATACCGCTGCTGGACTGGAGATGAGGAGAAGTCCTAACGCACTTTATTTAACTGTAAAGTGCAATAGGACTTCTCTTATTTTTTTACAAAAGGAGGGTTTGCCGGTATCAATTTCTAGCATTTATAACCAAAATCCCTAATTCTGTAAAAAATTTCAAATGCAAAGGAGGGTTTAGGTATGACAAATCTGTTAGGAGAATTTTTTGGCACAGCGGTGCTCATTGTTTTCGGCAGTGGCGTAGTGGCCAACGTCCTGTTGAAAAAATCCAAAGCCGAGGGCGCCGGGTGGATTGTCATTACTGCCGGCTGGGCCTTCGGTGTTATTATGGGGGTATTCTGCGCCATTGCCGCCGGCGCGCCGCAGGCTGATCTTAATCCTGCGGTCACTTTAGCCAAAACGCTAATGGGCGTCTATACCGTACCCCACGCCGTAGCCACCATGCTGGCCGAGCTTGCCGGCGCGTTTACCGGCGCCGTAATCGTATGGCTGGCCTTTTTACCCCACTGGGAAATTACCGAAGATCAGGGAGCAAAACTGGGTATTTTCTGCACCGGCCCAGCGATCAGAAATTACTCTGCCAACCTGCTATGCGAAATTATCGGCACAGTCATCCTCATTGTCCCCATTTTTGCCATTTTCTCTAAAGCGGTCGGCGGCATCGCCCAAGGCCTTGGCCCCTACCTGGTCGGCATATTGGTGTGGGGTATCGGCCTTAGCCTCGGCGGACCGACAGGCTACGCCATCAACCCCGCCCGCGACCTCGGCCCGCGCCTCGCTCATGCCGTACTGCCTATTCCCGGTAAAGGCGGCTCTGACTGGAGCTACGCCTGGGTACCGATCGTCGGTCCGTTTATCGGCGCAATCATTGCTTACTTCATAGGCAAAACGTTCGGATTAATTTAAGGTACTATTTTTATTAGGGAGTGATTGGCATGACGAAAAAATATATATTGGCGCTTGACCAAGGCACAACTAGCTCACGGGCGATTATTTTTGACGACCAAGCTAACATCGTTGCTGTTGCCCAAAAAGAGTTTACCCAAATCTATCCCGCACCGGGCTGGGTAGAACACAACCCGGAAGAAATCTGGAGCACCCAGATTGGCGTAGTGGCAGAAGCGCTGGCCAAAGCTGACCTTAAACCCGAGAATATCGCCGCCATCGGCATTACCAACCAGCGCGAAACCACCGTCGTGTGGGACAAAGCCACTGGCAAGCCGGTGTATAACGCCATCGTCTGGCAATGTCGCCGCACTACATCTATCTGCGACGAAATAAAAGCCCAGGGGCTGGCAGCGACCTTCCGCCAAAAAACCGGCCTGGTAGTCGACGCGTATTTTTCCGGCACCAAGGTAAAATGGATCCTCGATAACGTGGAAGGCGCCAGAGAACGCGCTGCCCGCGGCGAGCTTCTTTTCGGCACTATCGACACCTGGCTTGTTTGGAAGCTCACCGGCGGCAAAGTGCATGTCACCGACTACTCCAACGCATCACGCACCCTTATGTATAATATCCGCGAGCTCAAGTGGGATGACGAACTCTTATCCATCCTCAACGTGCCCAAAGCCATGCTGCCAGCTGTGCGCCCGTCCAGCGAAATATACGGCCAAACCGCCCCGGAGGTCTTCTTCGGTGCGGCCGTACCTATTGCCGGCATCGCCGGCGACCAGCAAGCAGCGCTATTCGGACAGACGTGCTTTGCTCCCGGTATGGCGAAAAACACTTACGGTACCGGTTGCTTCATGCTAATGAACACCGGCGAAAAATTGTACGACTCGCAGAATGGTCTCTTAACCACTATCGCTTGGGGGCTAGGCGGCAAAGTCGAATATGCCCTGGAAGGCAGCATCTTTATTGCCGGCGCTGCAATTCAATGGCTAAGGGACGGACTGAAAATCATCGAAACTGCACCTGACTCCGAATATTTTGCCCGCAAAGTAGCAAGCACCGACGGCGTCTATGTCGTACCGGCGTTTGTCGGCCTAGGCGCACCTTACTGGGATATGAAGGCACGCGGCGCCATCCTCGGCCTTACCCGCGGCACAACCAAGGCGCATATCATCCGGGCCACTCTCGATTCGCTTGCCTATCAGACCAAAGACGTGCTCGGCGCCATGGAAGCCGACTCGGGGATAAAACTGCAAGCGCTTAAAGTAGACGGCGGCGCAGTTGCCAACAATTTGCTTATGCAGTTTCAGGCCGACATCCTCAACGTGCCTGTTGACCGCCCGCAAGTTACCGAGACTACCGCTCTGGGAGCCGCATATCTTGCCGGCCTAGCGGCAGGCGTTTGGCGCAGCAAAGAGGATCTGATTAATAATTGGAAGCTTGATCGCCGCTTCACCCCCGCCATGGATGATACCAAGCGGGCGAAGCTGTACAGCGGCTGGCAAAAAGCCGTAAAGCGCGCGATGGATTGGGAAGATTAGCAAATTAGCGGCATATATCATAGCCTTCGGACTTGGAGATAAAGAGATGGTCCAAACTTTGCTCGGTTAAAGCGGGGCAGAGATGGATCATCTCTTTTTCTGAATATTTACATTTTTTCAAAGGGAGATGCTGGACATGAAAGCAGACGTAGTCATCGTCGGCGGCGGCATCGTCGGCGCAGCAATTGCCCGCGAGCTAGCCAAATATGCACTTGACGTCATCCTTGTCGAACGCCATCCGGATGTTGCCATGGAAACTACCAAGGCCAACAGCGGCATATTGCACGCCGGTTTTGATGCGCCGACCGGTTCGCTCAAAACCAGGCTGAACGTGCGCGGCAATGAGCTGTATCGCCAGCTGCACAGTGAACTTGACCTAGAAATTAAGTGGACTGGCTCGCTGGTCGTCGCCCGCGACACGAGCGATCTGAAAACACTGGAAGAGCTATTGGCCCGCGGCAAGGCCAACGGTGTAACAGGTTTGGTCATGTTAGACCGCGAGGCGACGCTAGCGCGCGAGCCCAACTTAAACAAGGACATTACCGGTGCGCTCTGGGCGCCAACAGCAGGCGTGATTTGTCCGTTCGGCGCGGCCATCGCTATGATAGAAAACGCCGTGCACAATGGCGTGCGCGTTTTGACCGAGTGCGCGGTCGAAAAAATCGTCACCGCAAGTCATCGCATATGCGGCGCGCAAACTAACAAGGGTTTTATCAGTGCGCCCTTTGTCATCAATGCTGCCGGCGTGCACGCCGACGAACTTAGCCGGACGGCCGGCGACAGTAGTTTTGCCATAAGAGCGCGCAAAGGCGAATACATCTTGTTTGACAAAACAGCAGGCAATTTAGTAAACACCGTCATTTTTCCGACACCGACCAAAGTTTCGAAAGGCATTCTCGTCAGCCCCACCGTCCATGGCAACCTGTTCATCGGCCCCAATGCTTACGAAGTTGACGACCGCACTGACTTGGCCAGTACGCCCGCGGGCATGGAAGAGATTATTAGCGGCGCCCGCAAGATGGTGCCCAACCTCCCCTTGCACGCTACCATTACCCAGTTTGCCGGCCTGCGCGCAGCCGCCGACGACGGCGACTTTGTCATCAGGGCGTCAGCTACTGTCAAGGGGCTTATCCATGCGGCCGGTATCCAGTCTCCCGGCCTGACGGCGGCACCGGCCATCGCCGAAATGGTAGCAGGCATCTTACACGAGCAGGGGCTTGACCTGCGCCCCAAAGCTGACTTTAACCCTATCCGCCGACGGCGGCCCAAATTTCACCAGCTGCCGCGTGACGAGCAGCGCCGACTGGTCGCGCAAAACCCACTCTACGGCCGGATTATCTGTCGCTGCGAGTCAATCACTGAAGGTGAGATTGTTGACGCTATTCAGGCGCCATGCGGTGCCAGGACAGTTGACGCCGTAAAACGGCGCACCCGCGCGGGTATGGGCCGGTGCCAGGGAGGTTTTTGCGGGCCGCGCGTTGTCGCCATTTTAGCCCGCGAGCTGGGTATTCCCGTGACCGCGGTACGCAAGGACACCGCCCACTCTTATCTGTTTTACGCTAAACTGCCCGCTGATAGATATTGCAGCTCTTGCGAGGTGACCAACCATGACTAAAAGTAGCAGCACCCTTTGTTACGACGTGGCGATCATCGGCGGCGGCCCGGCCGGCCTGGCGGCAGCCTTAAGCGCACGCCAAACCGGCGCTGAAAAAGTGTTGATCATTGAACGTGACCGCGAGCCTGGCGGCATCCTCCAGCAGTGCATCCACAACGGTTTTGGCCTCCACCGGTTTCACGAAGAACTTACCGGCCCAGGTTATGCCCACCGGTTTATAAAAATGGTGGCTGACGACCCCAAAATCACGGTTATGCTCGACACCATGGCGCTTGAGGTTAGTCCGGACAAAACGGTCTGGGCCGTAAACCCCCAGGCCGGACTGGTAGCTATCCACGCCAAAGCGGTTGTTTTTGCCATGGGCTGTCGGGAGCGCACCCGGGGTGCCATCCGCATCCCAGGCTACCGTCCAGCGGGCGTGTTTACTGCCGGTGCCGCCCAACGCATGGTAAATATGGAAGGGTACTTGCCAGGCAAACGGGTTGTCATCTTAGGATCAGGCGATATTGGCCTAATTATGGCCCGCCGCATGACGCTCGAGGGCGCCAAAGTCGAAGCCGTCATTGAGATCATGCCTTATTCTAACGGCCTTACGCGCAACATTGTCCAGTGTCTTGAAGATTATGGCATTCCGCTGTACTTGTCCCATACCATCACCTTTATTCACGGGCGCGAACGTGTAACTGGTGTAACGGTAGCTAAAGTCGACAAACAGCTAAGCCCCATTCCCGGCAGCGAGTTTGACATTGCCTGCGACTGCATCCTTTTGTCAGTTGGCCTCATCCCGGAAAACGAGCTGTCCCGCGCTGCCGGCGTGGCCATCGACAACATCACCGGCGGTCCGATCGTCGACCAGTTCCGCCACACATCATTAAGCGGCTTTTTTGCCGCCGGTAATGTTGTACATGTTCATGACTTAGTGGACTTTGTATCCGAGGAAGGCGACATCGCCGGCAAATATGCGGCGCGGTACGCCCGTGGCGAGCTTGCCGCATCGGCGCAACAGGTAAGTGTGCTCCCCGGCGACGGCATACGCTCGGTTGTCCCGCAGCGCCTTACATTGGAAACTGCCAGCGACCCTGTGCGCTTATTTCTGCGCGTCGCCAAACCGGCTAAGGAAATCACCCTCCAAATGATATCTGCCGGCAAAATCCTCCTAGAGCGCCGGTTGCCAGTCGCCAAACCCAGCGAGATGATTGTCATCGAGCTTCCTGCTGATAAACTGCAAACCATTTGTGAACAAATAGAAATCAAGGCGGTGAAATCATCATGCGCAAAACTAAACGCCAAATAAGCTGCATAGTTTGCCCTATGAGCTGTGTAGGGGAAATAGAACTTGAAGGTGGTAACATAACCTCCGTAACTGGGTTTACCTGTCTGCGCGGCCAACAGTATGCGCGCGAAGAGGTAACAGCGCCCAAACGTATGTTAACAACCACCGTACAGGTCAGCGGCGGCCTACTCCCGCTTCTTCCAGTAGTCTCCCGCCAGCCGCTGCCAAAAGACAAAATTATCGACTGTGTGCGCTGTTTGACAAATATAACCGTAAAAGCACCTATCCGTGCAGGCGATGTTGTCTGCGCCAACATTCTCGGTCTCGGTGTAGACATTATCGCCAGCCGCGACCTGCCTGCCCACGCCGGTTAGCCTCTTAGCGCCGCCAGGTCGAAAAACCGGCACGGCATTAGCGGCGAAAAGCCCTTAAACTACCAATTGTTGCTATAGCTGCCGCGGCAAAATAAAGCTAGCCCGCCATAGCAAACGGGACGGGTTATGACCTAATAGGAGGCATAACCCGTCCCGTTTCTTTAGTAACGTAGCGCCTTACAAGAAGGTTTGGCATCACCGCCTGCTTCGAAAACGGTTAAGCCAAAGCAGCCGGGAAAATTTTGGCGGCAGCATGCTGTTTAACCTCATCAGCGCTAGTCATGGCCAAAACCTCATTGGCCACTTCTTTTGCCTGAGCAACTGACAGTCGCCGAATTGCCGCCTTGATTTCCGGCGCTGACGCCGGATTTACGCTCAGCTTGTCAACGCCGAAACCGACCAACAGCGCTGCCGCGAGCGGGTCGGCCGCCATTTCGCCGCATACGCTGACCCATATGCCCTGCTTGCGGGCAGCGTCGGCTGCTGCTTTGATTAAACGCAGCACGGCAGGATGATAGCAGGAGTAAAGGCTGCTGACCCGCGGATTGCCGCGATCAGCCGCCAGTGTGTACTGAATAAGGTCATTGGTGCCAATGCTGAAAAAATCGCACTCCTGGGCCCAAACATCGGCCATAAGGGCTGATGCCGGCGTTTCCACCATTATGCCCAGCGGAACATCTTTGGCAAACGGCTGTCCCTGCTCAGCCAGCTGCCGCTTAGCCTCTGCCATGAATTGCTTCGCTTGGTGCAGCTCGTCAATGCAGGCTACCATAGGCAGCATAACTGCTACTTTGCCGTAACAGCCAGCCCGCAAGATTGCTTTCAACTGCGCAAGAAACAGTTCGGGCAGGGAAAGACTTATGCGTATGCCCCGCCAGCCCAAAAACGGATTTTGCTCCCGCTCGTGATTTATGTAAGGCAATGGTTTGTCGCCGCCGACATCAAGCGTACGAATAACGCAAAGATGCTCGCCGCATTGTTTTACTGTCTGGCTGTACTGCTTAAATTGTTCTTCCTCCGTTGGCGGCGTTGCCCGTCCGGCAAACACAAACTCGGTACGGAACAGACCAACGCCTTCGCAGCCGGCCTTCAACGCGACAGTCATATCTTGGGGGCGGGCAATATTAGCGGCAACCGTTATTTTTGCCCCGTCGACAGTCGTTGCCGGCAACATTGCTGCGGCCTGCACTTCGCGCTGTCGCCGCGCATAATCGCTAGCCAGGCGCTGATAGTGGTCGCGTTCCTGCTTGTCCGGATTGATAATTATCGCGCCGGCATTGCCATCGACAATGACTTCCAGCCCGTCAGCCAGCTCCGGAAAAACTTCTTTAGCGACGGCGACGGCAGGGATAGACCGGGACTTAGCAATAATCGCCGCATGGGAAGTGATACCGGCCTGCCCAAGAATCAGCCCGGCCAGCTGACCGTTATCAGCTTCGGCCAAAAGCGACGGTTCGATTTCGCCGCCAAACAGCACCACTGCACTATCCTCTAGCGCAACGGCAGGCGCATTGAGCAGGCGGCGGGCGACGCGCCGTCCTGCATCGCGGATATCGGCAGCGCGGGCGCGGAAATACTCGTCATCCATTGCGGCAAACTCGGCGGCGTAATGTTCATAAGTGTCGAGCACCGCCTGCGGCGCAGGCAATTGCGCCCGAATCTTGGCGATAATCTCATCTTTTACAACCGGGTCGCTTAAGATTTCCAGCTGCACGTCAAGGACAGCCGCTAGGTCGGCCTTGCCGGCGCCGCGCGCCGCATTCGCCATAGCTCTAAGCTCTGCCGCCGCCTCAGACAACGCTTGCTCCAATCGGCACTTCTCGCCTTCTGGCGGTTCGCTTTGATACTGTCGTAAATACTGTTCAAAATTGGCCGGAGCGCTTTTTAGCCGCGCCGGCGCGGATATGCCTGGTGAAACCGGCCGCCCGACAAACATTGCGCACATTTATATCACGTCCTGGTTAGTTATTAAAACCTTGTGCGACAAGTTCGTTAAGCGCTTGCAAGCATTCGTCCTCGTCCGGACCGTCCGCGGCAAGAACGAAGCTGTCGCCCTGCTTAAGGCCCAGGCCCATAACGGACAATATGCTTTTGGCATCAGCTGTTTTATCGCGCGCACTGATGGTAACTCTGCTTTTAAATTTGGCAGCCAGCTGGACAAGAGCGGCTGCCGGCCTGGCGTGAAGACCTGCCGGATTATTGATGGTAAGCTGTATTCGCTGCACTGACTTTGACCTCCTACTGCTGGTTATATTTATGCGTTAAGTTTAGGAAAAAGTTGGTTTTTGGGCGGTGCTAAAGTTTGCGCATTGCCCGCGCGCCTTCAGCCGTAGCAGCGACTTCATCAATCGTCCCGCCGATAGCTGCTTGCACAGCGGCGGCAATGGCGCCTTCCAGAATGGGAGCGTCGATAATTCTGACATTTGCCTTAAACTGTTCGTCTAAAAGTTCCAGCGCCGTCTGGCTGCTGAGCACGGCACTGCCTAAGTCGACTAAGACAGCGACACCCTCGCCGGTCTGAGCAGCTTTAACAGCATCAACAATTTTTACAGCATCAGTCCCTATTTCGCCGTTTGCCAATCCGCCAGCAGCAATTATACTAAGCGAGGGGCCGGCCATCTGCCGGGCAAGTTCGGCAATACCTTCTGCAACTTTGGCGCTATGAGATACAATCACAATGCCAACCATTCTTTACTCCCAGTCCAGTTTAGTCTGCCGGCAAAAATCAGCCAGCGCTTTCAGCATCAAGTAAGATGACGTCGCCCCCGGATCCTGATGCCCGATGCTGCGTTCGCCCAGATAGCTGGCTCGCCCTTTGGCCGCGGGGATGGTTTTAGTATATTCCACGCCGCCATAAGCAGCCGTACATGCCGCATCAAGGCAAGCAGGCAAAGACTTGCCTGCAGCAATGGCGTCGGCAAATGCCGCAAGCGCCGGTTCAAGCGCATCAAGCATGGTTTTATCGCCGCTGGTTGCCTTGCCGCGTTCTTTAATGCCGTTGACGGCGGCAGCGAACATGGCCTGCGCCGTGTGCCGATCAAGGTTTGTTTTCCCTTGGCTGGCGGCGGCAGCACGCAAAAAAGCCGTACCGTACAAAGGGCCTGATGCGCCGCCGACAGTAGAAATCAGCGTCATGCCAACCAATTTCAGCGTAGCGCCTATTTCATTAGTCGCAGCGGACAATTTGGCAATGACCTGTTCAAAACCGCGCGCCATATTGATGCCATGATCAGCATCACCAATGGCGGCATCAAGGTCGGTCAAAAACTGTTTTTGGGCAATTATTGCTTCGCCGACTGCCTGAATGGCGGCTACAACTGTTGCTTGCGTCATAACTTTGTCCTCCTTTTAAAACTGCACAAGCGCAGGCGTGTCCGCCGGGGCCAATAGTAGCGTTTTAAGTTCGCCGTCAAGCTTAAGCAGCGTTACCGAGAAGCCGGCCATTTCCAACGAAGTCATATAGTTGCCGACATATGTTTTAACAATGTTCAAGCCGTGCGCCTGCAGCACGTTAAAGACTTTGCGGCTGACAATATACAGCTCCATCAGCGGCGTGCCGCCCAAACCGTTAACCATAACCGCTACTTCATCACCGCTGGCAGGATTTAAATCGGCTAACACCTTATCCAGCAGGTGTTCGACTATTTTATCCGCCGGCTCAATGGGGGCACGGTGCGTTCCTGGTTCGCCGTGAATGCCCATGCCTATTTCCATTTCGTTTTCAGCCAGAGTAAAGCTGGGTTTGCCAGCAGCCGGCACTGTGCAGGGCGACAGTGCTATACCCATTGAGCGGGCATTGGCAATAACTTTTTCCGCTATCTGTTTAACTTCGGCTAATTGCGCGCCGCTTTCCGCTTTAGCGCCGGCAATCTTGTGCACAAACACCGTACCGGCAATGCCGCGGCGGCCTGTTGTCCAGGTGCTGTTTTCCACCGCCACGTCGTCGTTGACAATTACTTTTTCCACTTCAATGCCGTCAGCAGCCGCCATTTCCGCTGCCATTTCAAAGTTAAGGAGGTCGCCGGTATAGTTTTTGATAACCAACAGCACACCTTTGCCGCCATTTACGGCCTTGATCGCCTCATACACCTGATCTGGTGTGGGCGAGGTAAACACCGCACCGGCAACCGCGGCATCCAGCATACCGCGGCCGACATAGCCGCCATGAGAAGGTTCATGCCCGCTGCCACCGCCGCTAACCAAGGCAACCTTAGGCTGGGGCGCGTTGGCCCGCACAAGCACGCTCAAGCCTGGCAGGCGACGCACATATTGTGGGTGGGCACAGACCATGCCTTGCAGCATTTCGTCTACAACCTGATCGGGCGAGTTAATAATTTTCTTCACAATATCACGCTCCTTGCGTAAAAAGATTATTGCAATGTGCTAATATCCTTACCAAGCAAAAAGCGTGCCAAGCTGCCAAAGCGGAATAAATCAAGCACAAAAAGTACTAATATTCTGAAACAACAACTAAAATTGTTATAAAATATCAAGTATTAAAGTAAGGTCTGGTATTTTTTATCAATCATGATACTTTTTATCAATATGAAGATGCGTCAAACCGTATTTGCGCGCTTTAGCGGCTACCGTTCTGTGCGTCAGCCCAAGCGCTTTGCCGGCCGCATTGTAACTGCCGTATTTTGTTAGTGCTTTGGTGATAATTGCTTTTTCGTATTCCGCCCAGGTGAGCAGCGGCGGAACGTCTTCTGCATTGCCAGTAGCCGATATTATCGCCGTTTGCTGTTGGGAAATATATGGCGGCAGGTCGGCAAGGCCAATTAAAACATTGTCGGACAATGAGCACAGCCGTTCTATGATGTTTTCCAGCTCGCGTACATTGCCGGGCCACCGATAGCGCATAAGCGCCTCCATCGCATTGGGAGCAACGGTTTTTAGCGGTTTATCCAGCTGGGCAGCAAACTTATGCAAAAAATGCTCAACCAGCAGGGGAATGTCTTCGCGCCGCTCGCGCAGCGGCGGCAAAAAAATCGGAATTACATTAAGCCGGTAATAAAGATCTTCACGAAATTCGCCGGCAGCTACCTTTTTTTCCAGATCGCAGTTTGTGGCAGCGATAATGCGCACATCAGCCTTAATAGTGCGTTCACCGCCGACGCGCTCAAATTCTTTATGCTGCAAGACGCGAAGCAGCTTAACCTGCATAGCTTTATCCATGTCGCCAATTTCATCCAAAAAAATGGTCCCTTTGTGCGCTAGTTCGAACTTCCCCAGTTTGCGCCTGACAGCACCGGTAAACGCACCTTTTTCATAACCAAACAGCTCGCTTTCCAGCAGGGTGACCGGAATGGCAGCGCAGTTTACCCTGATAAATGGGCCACCAGCACGCTGGCTGGCATAATGAATACCTTCGGCGATCAACTCTTTGCCAGTGCCGCTTTCGCCGCGGATCAGCACCGTAGCATTGGATGAAGCAGCCTTAGCAGCTAGCGCCAGCACATCCCGCACCAGGCCGCTCTTGCCGATAAAGCGCTTAAACAAGGAACCGGCATTTTTTACGCGGCGCAGCTCGTGTTCAAGGTATTCTGCCTTTTCCGTTGCCATACTAAGTTTATGCATGATTTCCTGAATTTCCGACATGTTTTTGACAACCGATACCGTGCCGACGACTTCATTGTCGACAATAATAGGATTTACATTGGCGACGACCATGGCCCCGTTAGGCTTAACGGAAATACTGCCGACTACGGGCTGGCCGGAAGACAGTACACGGCTGCGCGCTCCCTGCGGCGACAGCTGGTTGACGTTTATTCCGACTAGTTCAGCCGCTTTTTGGCCAATAATATGAGTATAGGCCGGATTTACATAAGTTATAGTGCCCTGGTGGTCGGTTACGCAAATTCCATCCTGTACTGTTTCCAAAACAAGCTGCAGTTGCTGCTGCAGTTCTTTGACCTGTTTGAGTTCAAAACTTAGTTTTTCAATTATGGAAATGTCTTCAAAAATTGCCACGGCGCCCCTGCTTTGCCCATTGACGATGATTGGCGTACGGTTGGTAATAACCACTGAATTGCCAATTTCCTGGCGCTGCCCCAGTTCGGCGACCATGGACTGGTTGACGGCCGGCAGGCGAGAATTGGGAATAATCTCGCAAATATGCCGACCAAGCGCCGCTTCTGCCGCAATGCCGGTGATGCGTTCGGCAGCCGGATTGAATATGGTGATAATATTTTTTTCATTAATGGCAATAAGACCATTGGCCATGCTGTTAAAAATTTCGCTGGCAGTAAAGGCGTTGTCTTGCAAAACATCGTCAACTTGCTGCATTATTGCCGCATCGACCAGCATAAAATCGCTTTCCAACAGCTGCGCCAAAATACTGGCCGCCTTGTCGGCATGCTGGCCACAGGCGGCTACGCGAACTTCTTCACCCTGTCTGATTTTAAGCGCAATAACAGCCATAATGTTAGTAGCCGGTGCCTGTTTGCCAGCAGCAGAAATAAGCAATAGTTCCGTTTTGTATAACTTCTCCAGTTCATGCGCCTTTTGCACAACCATCGCGGCAACCCTGGCATGGATGCCTTTAGCGTGCCGAATGACCGCGTTTTTACAGGTCCAGTTCATTCCGCAACAGCTCCTTTTTTCGTTTTCACGGAATTTGCAGACAACTCGCCCAGAAACTTCCTGCACTGCCGGCCAAATTGCCAGCATCAGCGTTGGCCGCTTATCAATACATCTTCCCTCGCTTCACTTATTGCTGGTCGCTATTTTTTGCTTGGTTTAAGGTCTGATGCGCGTTACCCCTGGCAGATGCCTCCATTATGACGGCATGATCACTTTTATGTTTTATTTATCTTGAATTTCTACATGAAAGGCGTTTTTCTTTTTTACTGCGAGATTTCATTTCATGATTGATTCTGCAAAAGATTGCATCATTGGTCGCGCCAATATTATTACCGCGTGACGGTTATGGCGCATAGTTAGGCCGGCGCAATGGCTTGTACCAATGGTCTTAGATCAGTGCCGCTGTCACGCGCCAGGCGCGGCAATTCATCAGCGACGCCCTAAAAAGCATAACAGGGTGTGCATCATTAGCACACCCTGTTTGCTGTGGGGAATATTGCCGCTGACGAAAATTAGCCATTGCCTAAGTTCAAAACGAACAAAATTGGCCCCAGCGTTCAGGCCTCAATTTCCCCTTGTCTAA
The DNA here is from genome assembly GCF_900102435.1 of Sporolituus thermophilus DSM 23256. Classification (NCBI taxonomy): domain Bacteria; kingdom Bacillati; phylum Bacillota; class Negativicutes; order Selenomonadales; family Sporomusaceae; genus Thermosinus; species Thermosinus thermophilus. The sequence goes on from NZ_FNBU01000011.1 coordinate 56,162, forward strand.
GGATTGATTTTCGCTTTAAAGACTTGTTTGCCGTCTTTCATTTCAATTATCACGGCGCTTTTAACCGCGTCATGTGTAGCATTTAAAGTGGTTGCCCCCGTTATCGCCGGGAAATCTTTGGTCGCCGCCAAGGCTTGGCGAATTTTGTCCGGCTCGGCGCTATTTGCGCGTTTAATCGCATCAATCAACAAATTGGCCGCGTCATAAGCCAGTACAGCCATCGCATCCGGCATTTGTCCATACTCTTTCTGGTAGGCTTCGACAAATGCTTTTGATGCCGGACTGGTATCCTCAACCGAGTAATGATTGGTAAAGTAGGTATTATTAAGCGCCGCGGCACCGGCAATTTCAACCAATTTCGGCGAATCCCAACCATCCCCGCCGACAATCGGCACCGTAATGCCGAGTTCGCGCGCCTGCTTGACAATTTTGCCGACTTCTTCATAATAGCCCGGCACATAAAGAATTTCAGGATTGAGCGCTTTAACCTTTGTCAAGATTGTCTTAAAATCTTGGTCTTTTTGCAAATACGCTTCTTCCGCCACAACGCTGCCGCCGCCTTTAGTAAAGGCATCTTTGAAAAAGGCGGACAGCCCCTTGCTGTAGTCGCTGCTATTATCAACCAATATTGCCGCCTTTTTGAGTTTTAAATTATTTAGTACGAAGTTTGCACCAACTGTCCCTTGAAATGGGTCGATAAAGCAAACGCGGAAAGTATAGTCCTTCACTTTACCGGTCTTTTCATCCACGGTTACTTTAGGGTTGGTAGCGCCTACCGCTAAAAACGGCAACTTGTTCGCCTCTGCTACATTTGAAGCGGCGATCGCATTTGAACTGGCAAACACGCCGGTTACGGCCACAACTTTATCCTGGGTTGCAAGTTTGGTCATAGCATTTGCCGCTTCCGCCGGTTCACTTTTATTATCTGCGATAACGGCCTGAATTTGTTTGCCTAGTACTCCGCCTTTGGCATTTGCCTCCTTAATGGCCAGCTTGGCGCCATTTGCCGCCGAAGTGCCAAAAGTCGCATTGCCGCCGGTCATTTCATTAAGCAGACCAATCTTAATGTCCTTAGCAGCCGGATTGCCACCGCAACCTGCCAGAGTAACTGTCAGCCAAACCACCGCCAGCAATACCGCTACTCGGGTAAACCCTGCTTTTTTCATCAGACACTTCTCCTTTCCTTTACGCATGTGAATTTAAATTTTTTAATGTGCCTTGAAACCTATGAAGCTGTACCCAAGCCAGCAGCCCAAGTAAAGCACCCGGCGCCATTTTACCGATAAAACAAAAGAGCCAAATCATTAGATTTGACTCTCAAGCATGACCAAAGATAGCAATACTGCGAAATAAAATTGCATGCAGTAAAACTAACCACTCTGTCCTTTTGCCTGAGAGTTTCATCGGTCTATTTGCATCCCGACTTGCACCTTCGGCGCCCTATTGAAAGGGACTCTCCAGAGGTCCATCCATTTACGGTCAAGTAAGCAAACATTACCCCTAATACTCTTCCGTAAACTTCATATGGACAAATGTATTAAATTTTTGGCACATCATGTTAAAATTATAATAACGGCAGCGCTGATTGTCAAGCCTTTATTGTAAATTGTTTTCTGCCAACACTTGCAACATCCGCACTTGGCGCCTGATAATTGCATTAATCACCCTCGCCGTCTTTTAAGCGCTAGTACTTTGAGCTAAGTTACGCGCCAGACAGCTTCGCATAAGGCTTTAAAAAAATGCGCAGTAGCAGGAGTTTAGCGGGTAGATTACGAATAATTCAACAACTCGCAATTATCATACAGCCACCGCGTCAGGCTTTTACTGAAATTAATAAGGGGGGGCATATTCGATGAACCAAAATCTGTTCAGCGACCTCGAGGGCCTGCGGATTGCCATGGAAATTGAAGATCGCGGCCGGGAATTTTATCGCCAGGCTTATGAGTGGGCGGTAAAGCCAGAGCACAAAGAATTATTTATGTTTCTGATGACCGAAGAAAAGCATCATTACGCGACATTTGCCAAGTTGTTTGAAACGATTCAAGCCCGCAAAGAAGCGCAAAGCGGCGACTATTTGTTTGACGCCGACACTTCCCGTTACCTTACCGTTTTGGCGGAAGGACATGTTTTCCCGCCGACGGAAAAAATGCACGAAAAAATCGCGCAGCTGACGACGATCGAAGCGATTTTAGCCACTGCCCTCCAGGCGGAAAAAGACTCCGTGCTGTTTTATGACGAGCTGGCAGCAAATGCCAAGTTTGACGAAGCGAAAAATGTTTTTACAACACTGAAGGCAGAAGAAAAGAAGCACATCCTGAAGCTGCGCGAAATGATTGATGCCTGGGCCTAACAAGGTGAATATGATGAAAAAATGGGTATGCAATGTGTGCGGCTATATCCACGAAGGCGAGCAGCCTCCTGACAGCTGTCCGGTTTGCGGTGTAGGACCGGAACAATTTCGTTTGCTGGCAGATACCCCGGAGAAACCCGCCCCGGCTAAGACCGCCAAACGCTGGAAGTGCATCGTATGTGATTATATCCATGTCGGCGACGCCCCGCCGGACGTATGCCCGCTGTGCGGCGTAGGCAAAGAAAAATTTGTATTGCTGAGCGACGAAATAGCAGGCCTGACCCGGGAAAGTCTGGCCAATTCTAATGACGCCACTATCCGCAGCGCGTTAGAGACCATCAGTTACGGACTGTATATTGTTTCTTCCGTTAAGGATAATAAAATAAACGGACAGTGCGCCAACACGGTAGCGCAGCTGACCATAGATCCATGCCGCATCGCCGTTTGCTTAAACAAGCGCAACCTCACCCACGAATATGTTATGGCCTCAGGCGTACTGGCCATATCGGTTTTACGGGAAGACCAAATCGATATGATCCGGCATTTTGGCTATCAATCGGGAAGAACTACCGACAAATTCGCCAGCATTCCCTATTTGCTCGGCCGCTTGGGCTGCCCGATCCTGCAAGACTGTGCGGCCTATATTGAGGCCAAAGTTTTGCCCGACAAAACGGTGGATGTCGGCACCCATACCCTGTTCGTCGCCGACGTGGTCGCCGGCCAGGTCGCGAGCAAACTAGCGCCGCTCACATATCGGTTTTATCAGGAGCAGAAAAATAAAGCAAAGTAATAAACAAGCCAAGGCTGTGATTTAGTCCATAGCCTTGGCTTGTTTTCACCATCCCAATATTCTCCTTTCACCTTTTACTGCCATCCGGCAGATAGCGCTGAACCGTCTCGATCATATATGCCAGCTCGTTGGTCCCCGGCCATACCAGATACCACTGCCGGCGTCTTAGGCAAAAGCGGCATTTGGGGCGAGTCCTCGGCAGCGTGCGGCACCGTGCGGACGCTCTTTTAGCTTATTGGCAAGCGGGTGCCACATCACATAGCCGGAAAATATACCGAAAGGGTAGCGGCAAAAGCGGCCATCCCCCTAAGGAGACAACCGATAAAAAGAGGCCCGGGATACCCAAAATAAGGTATACCTGGGCCTGTTTTATCTTGCTGGATCACACCGCGTATTCAAAAACCAACTTATCCTCAAGTTTCCCCTGTGAATATTAGGCTTGCAGGCAGGTTTTTCGCTTAGCAACCGGGAATTTTTTACAGAAAAATTTCAAAGGAGAATAACCTTGACCATCCTCTTTTGGGATATTGACGGCACTTTAATGAAGACTGGCCGCGCCGGGCTGTATGCCTTTGCTCAGGCTACTTGCGACTTGTTCGGCGTCGCCGCCGACCTAAACAGCCTCGAGACGGCCGGAATGACCGACTGCTATATCGCCGGCCAAATTATCGCCCGCGTCACCGGCCGACCGGCGACCGCCGACGAAGTCCGGGCCCTTATTGCCCGCTACGAACAGCTTCTGCCCGAATATTTGGCGATTCGCCAAGGCCGGCTGATGCCGGCGGTGGCCGATATCCTCGCCAACCTTGCCGGTGATTGTTCGCATGTGTCGCTGCTCTTAACCGGCAACACCCGCGCCGGCGCCAAAGCCAAGTTGACCCACTACGGCATTGCCGAGTACTTTGACTTTGAGGCCAGTGGGTTCGGCGATAATTGCCCCGACCGCTGCGAGCTGGCAGCAGAAGCATTGGCAGCGGCACAACGCCGCTACAGCGCCCACGCTGACCGGATTTTCGTCATCGGCGATACGCCCAATGACATCCGCTGCGGCAAAGCGATCGGCGCCCGCACCATTGCCGTAGCCACCGGCACTTACTCACTGGGCGAGCTTACTCTGCACGACCCGTGGTGGGCGGTCGAACAGCTTCCGCCCCCGGCCGAGTTTATGGCGAAGCTCAGCCAGGCACCGGGTCGCGGACACACCGTGTATGACAGTCAGCGATAAAACCGAACTGCTGACGATCGACAAAACAGCCATAGTAAGCAGGGATGTCTTCTGCCATACCTAAGCCAGCAGATCCAACAATATTTTCGACCAACTACATTGATGAGCTCTGTCTAGCAGAAACTCTAATATTGCCCCAATTATAACGACTCCATAATAAAATCCCCATTGAAATCAAAAACAAGCCCGCATATAAAAACGTTAGCTTAATGCCTATCCAGGTACTAATGATACCTCCCAGGAGCGGCCCAAGCATCGACCCAAGCTGGCTTGCGCTCATCATCAGGCCGAAGGCGCGCCCGCGAAAGGCGGCGTCGCTGTTAAACACGGCCATGGTATTGGCCGTGGGCTGGATGCCGGCAATAAACAAGCCGAACAGAAACTGTAAAAGGGCAAAACCCCAAATAGTTTCGGTAAAAAACAAGCTGCCGTTAAAAATACCGGCACCCGTAAACACAACAACTAGGATCTTACCCAAACCTACCTTCTGCCCGACCCTACCCCAAAGCGGCGCGGCAATGGCCCCGGCAATCCCGGCCAGGCTGAAAATAACGCCTGACGTTAAGACCGCACCTTCCATCCGACCCTGGAGCGCCGCCACGTGCAGGGTAATCAACGGTTGCAGCAGCATAACCACCATCTGGGTAATCAGCATGAGGAAAAGGGCGATACATAACCCCCGATTGTTCAGGGAGATTTTTATATCATTGACCATACTGCCGCTCTGGACTTCTCCCGACCGCGCCGGCTCCTTCACCAGCAGCCCCACCGCCATCGTCCCGAACAGCATTGCCGCCGCCGCGACCACAAACGACATGCGGATCCCGAAATAGTGGGCCAACAGGCCGCCAAACAGCGGCCCAATGATGGATCCCGTTAAAGTCGCGGCCTGCATCAGCCCCAAACTAAAGCCCATTTTTTCTTCCGGCACCGATGCCGACACAATGGCCAGTGCCGCCGGGACAAACCCGGTGGCAAACCCCTGCAGTAACCTTACCCCGAAAAGCTGCAGCGGCGAGGTGACGAACGCTCCCAACAAATACACCGTCGCCAGACTGAAACCAGCGCGAAGCAGCATGAGCTTTTTACCCGCCTTGTCGGCTTGCCGGCCCCAAAATGGGGACATGATGGTGCTGACGAAAAAAGTCGCCGCAAAAATCAGGCCCGACCATAAGCTGATGGTGGCCGCCGGGGTACCTAGGTCATAAAGATAGAGGGGCAAAAACGGCAATAGCATGGTATAGCACGAGCCGGATATAATACAACCCACCCAGAGTGTCCACAGATTCTTGCGCCAGTTCACCCAATTCCCCCTTGTGCGCGGCCGTCTGCCGCTAGACGACTTAACATGCTTTAAATGAACAAACTGCGCCGCGCGGTCAGGCCGGTGCCAACGCCCACAGATAGCGGGCGGCCTCCAGCTCGCCATAGGTTTTTTCGATCGCGGCGGCTATCACAACGTCAGGTCCTGTCCGCTCCTCACTTGCGCAACGGCCGCTTCCCTTACAACAATACCGCCGCCAGCCGCAGCTTGCAATACGGCCGATAAAAATTCTGCTCCGTTGGCACGGAGCAGAAATCGCATCGGCTATTTTATTTTTCTAATTCCGGATCGTAGAAGTCGCCGAAAAGTTCCTCATCGGACGGTCTGTCCTCCGGAATGGGGCGCGATACCCAGGTGGTATTCATGTAGTGCTTGAGATGCACGTTCTCGGAGGTAATATTGCCGCCCCAAGTACCGCAGCCCAGGCTGGATGTCATGGGCATGCCATTGGTAAAGGAACCGGCGTTGGCTCGCGACTGCGGCTGGCGCACCATGATCCGGCTGACCGGTGCGGCCAGGGCCAGACGGTGAATATGATCGTCGTTGAAGGAGTAAATGCCGCACGAATGACCCTTCCCGCCTACTTCGTAAATCGCCCGCATCATGTTGAGGGCGTTTTCAAACTCGCCTTCATATTTATATACCGCCAGCACGGTGGTCAGTTTCTCGCCCGAGAAGGGATATTCTTTGCCGATCCCGTCACCCATCACGATGATGAACTTGCGGTCGGCGGGAATGCTAAAACCGGCGGCCTCCGCCATTTTCGGCGCGGACAGCGCCACTGTCTTGGGATTGCGGCGGCCCTGCTCGTCCCACATGACCGCGCGCAGCTTGGCTTTTTCTTCTTCGTTGGCCAAATAGCCGCCTTCTTTTTGCAGTTGCTCCAGCATTTTGTCGAAAATGCTTTCATGAATGATAAGGTTGCCGTCGGCCGAGCAGCCCGAACCAAAGTCGGACGTCTTGCTCAGCATGGTGTTGTGGGCGGCTTCTACGACATCGGCCGTTTCGTCGATAATCATGGTCGCATTGCCGGCGCCGACGCCATAGGCCGGCGTGCCGGAGCTATACGCCGCCTTGACCATGTCTTTGCCGCCGGTGGCGAGCACCAGATCGGCACGGGCCATCAAGGCTTTGGACATAGGAATGTTTACCCTGGTCAGGCACTGCAGGATGTCGGCCGGCGCCCCTTCCCGCTCCAGGGCTTCGCGCATCAGGCGCACCGTCTCGAACGTCGTGTTTTTCGAACGGGGATGGGGCGAGAAAATCACCACGTCCCGCGCCTTGATGGCATAAATCGCCGTTCCGGCCGGCGTCAGGTCGGGGTTGGTGGTCGGAACGATTGAAGCGATGATGCCCACCGGCTTGGCGTACTTGACGATGCCTTTTTCGGGGATTTCTTCGATAATGCCCACGCTTTTTTGCCGCAACGCGTCGCGCAGCACGCCACGGATTTTAAAACGCTTGTTCATCCGGCTGACCGGATCGCCCAGGCCGCTTTCTTCAATGCCCATGGCTACCAGGCGCTCAAAGGTCTTCTTGTTAGCAACCGCCCAGGCTACGGCCTGGCAGAGACGGTCAACACGAGCCTGGTCATATGTTTCAATTATGGCCAGCGCTTTGCGGGCCCGTTCAAAGGCCGTATTTAGTTCCTCCAGTTGTTCGGGCGTGAGTTCTTTTTCAATGTCATTGGCCATTGTTATTACCTCCTGATACTTTTATTTACTTTGTTTAATAATTAGGCAGCATAAATTTAGGCACAGCAAATTGCTTGGGGACGTGGATGAGCCGCTAGATATGCCTTGGCCGTTTCCAGACACCGCCGGGCATGGCCTTCATAGCCAAGTTCCTTGACGCGCGCCAGATTAGGCAGTTCGATCGAAAACGGCACTGCCGGTATCCGGCTAACGATGGCGGCGATATCAATGCCCCCTTCGCCGCAATACAGGCGCGCCTCGCGCAAAATGCGCGTCATTTCTTCCCGATCGGTTGGAATCTGGGCCGGCGCATCGCACAAATGGACAAAGTGAAACCAGGTGCGCGGCACCGCATCCAGTTCTTCCGGCTTATCCTGGGCGCGATGGAAGTGATGGGCATCAATCATCAGTCCGGCGTTTTCCCGGTTAACACTACGGAGAACGTCGAGCGCCCCCGCCAGCGTCCTGACGCTGGCAATGGGCACAAACTCCAGTTCTACGGTCAGCCCTAAAGGTTTGGCCAAATCACAAAGTTCGGCGAATTTTTCGGTGTAAAGCGCGCGGTCACTCGTCCAGATACTGCTTAGTACGTGGCGGCCGCCCAGTTCGGCCGCCACTTCCATGGCCGGCAAATATTTTTTCACATCAACGCCGTCGTGAATGCGTGCGAGTTCGATATCCAGCAGTTTAATGCCTGTGTCCGCCAATGCTTTGCGAGTTTGCCGCAATAATTCCTTGTTTTCGGCGAGCGCATAGTTTGGTTCGCCGGGAAGCCCCATATAAATTGGCCGCAAGCTTACAAAATCATAGCCGGTGCGGGCGGCAATTTCGATCTGCTCCGGCGGCGGGCAGCCTTGCACCGTTAAATATGCCAATGAAAATTGGTGGGCCATTGCTGCTACTCCTTAATTCGTGCTGACATGATGCACTTTTTTGCCAGGTGAGTAAATGTCCATGATGTTCCAGTGACCGGCGGTCGGCACCGGGTTGTTGAGCATGGTTACGTCGATAACGACCGGTTGGTTGGCTTCGATCGCCCGCTTCAGCGCCGGTTTGAATTCGGCGGCTGCCTGGATTTTTATGCCTTCGACGCCATAGGCTTTGGCAATGGCGGCATAGTCGGGTGAATATGGCTGGCCGTCTTTTTCGAACAAGGTGCCAAACGTAGTGTCATAGTGCGCTTTTTCCAAGCCGGCAATGGTGCCGAACGCCCGGTTATTCATGATAACGATAACAATCGGAATATTTTCGCAGGCGGCGGTTGCCAAGACAGCCGGGTTTTGGCCAAAGCCGCCGTCGCCGATCAGGGAGACGACAACCCGGTCGGGAGCGGCAATCTTCGCGCCGAGCGCGGCCGCCGCGCCAAAGCCCATAGTGGCGTATCCGCCGGGTGTCAGGATGCTGCCCGGTTCATAGATGGGGAATTGTTGGCCCACGCCGTTTTTGTTCCAGCCAACATCGGTGGTGATGATGGCGTTGCGCGGCAGCACGTCGCGCACATCGGCCAGGATCCGCTGCGGCGTCATGGGAAAGTCGTCGCTTTCTTCCAGCGCTTGGTTGCTTGCCTTGAATTCTTTGCGATATTCAGCGATTGCTTGTTTTAAGGCTTCGTTTTGTCTGGCTTCAGGATAAAGTTTCTTGGCCACGCGAGTTAAGACGGTCAGCGCCTGTTTTAAGTCGGCCACGGCCCCGATTTCGACCGGGAAGTTGCGGCCAATTTCGCTTGGGTCGATGTCGATGTGGATGAGTTTACTCGGTGGAAAGCTGAAGGTATATTCGGGATACCAGGAGCTGCAGTCCGCTTCTTTGAAGCTGGTGCCCAGCCCGAGGACGTAGTCGGCCTGCCGGCATTTGTCGTTGATGAATTTGGTACCCCAGAAGCCGGTCATGCCAAGGGTGAGCGGGTGGTCGTCCGGCAGGGCGCCTTTGCCCATCAGCGAGTGGGCGACCGGGATGCCCATATGGTCAACGAATTCCCTTAATTCTGTGGCCGCATCGGCTAACAATACGCCACCGCCGGCATAGATGACGGGGTTTTTCGCCGCGGCTAAAGTTTTAACGATTTTGACGGCAAGTTCTTCGTCCAGCGACGGCTTATGAATGGTTTTGGCATTGTGGTCGAGCCGCTCAAACAAGGCAACGTCCACTTCCTTGGAAAATATGTCCATCGGCACGTCGACCAGAACCGGACCGGGGCGACCGGCCTCCGCCAATGCAAAGGCTTTTTCGAGGATTTCCGGAAACAGTTCGGCCCGTTCTACCCGCCAGGCGCGTTTAACAAAGGGGCGATAAATTTCCCACTGGGACGCGTCGGCGTGTAAGTTGACTTCCTGATGGGGATGTTTGCCATAGTAGTGGCTGGGAACGTCGCCGGCAATGACCACCATGGGAATGGAGTCAAGGGCGGCATTGGCGACCCCGGTGGCCGCATTGGTCAGCCCCGGTCCCAGGTGGCTTAGCACGACGGATGCTTTTTTGGTGACACGGGCATAGCCGTCGGCGGCATGGGCGGCGATTTGTTCGTGCCGCACATTTATAAACCGGATTTTGTCGCTTTTGGATAAAGCGGCCAAAACGGCGATGTTCGTGTGTCCGCATAGGCCGAAGATATGCTTGACACCTCTTCTTTCAAGATATTTAACTAGTTGATTAGCAACTAAGTCCTTCATCTTGAACCTCCTTGTTTGCTTTATTTACTGTTTGATGCGCCTAACAACACGGCGTTTTTTTCCTTAGATTGCCTCATAGCCGAGGCGCAAGGCTTCCCTGTTCATTGCGAGAGTGGCCGGTGGCACACGTTTGACCGTAATTGCTAGTGATTATCTGACTTTGCATTAACAATATCGCTGCATTTGCCAGCCTTAAGCAGAAAGCTGGCAGTATCATGCCCGATCATTTCGCGGACTGAGCGGGCAACAGCCAACATTGCATCAAGGTCATACCCGGTCGCGATGCCCATTTCGTGGCACATGTGAATGAGATCCTCGGTGGCAATATTGCCCGTCGCCCCTGGCGCAAACGGACAACCGCCGATGCCGGCAAAACTGGCGTCAAAGTGCACAATGCCGGCCAGCATGCCGGCCATTACATTCGCCAGCCCCATGCCGCGGGTATTATGAAAATGCAGCACCCATGTTACCTTAGGAAACGCTGCCCTGACTTTCGTACAATACTCATATACCTGCCGGGGATTGGCCATGCCGGTGGAATCCGACAGCGACAGTTCTTTAACGCCGATTTCGCGGAAGCAGGCAATGACAGAGAAAACCTGTTCTAGCGGAACATTTCCCTGCAACGAACACCCAAACGAGGTAGCGATCGCACCGGAAAGCTCAAGACCATGCCGAGCGGCGTACTCCGCGCACTCACTAAAACTACGCACCACTTCTTCCGGGGTACGTTTACTATTGGCCAGCGAATGCGCCCGGCTGGCCGATACGGTTAGTTTTACTTTCTTAATTCCCGCCGCTTCGGCCCGCTCAATACCGCGCAAGTTTAGCACCAAGGCGCGGTACTCCACCCCGTCTACCCGTTTGATGCGCTTAGCTACCTCATCTGTATCCGCCATTTGCGGCACTGCTTGGGGATGGACAAATGAACCGATTTCTATAATCTTGGCCCCCGCCTGAACAACTCGTTCAATGAGTTCGACTTTTTGTTCAGTTGTCAACATAGCCTTTTCGTTTTGCAGGCCGTCCCGCGGCCCTACTTCGCATACAATAACACGCGAAGGCCACGGTAGTGTTTTTGTCCCTATGTCCATTGGCAGGTTACACCTCATTTTCGTTTTTCAGCTATATCTTGTTAGATCGATCTAACAAGTCGGCTAAAAGTATGGCGCCCATAACAAGCCGTTATGCCGCCATACATAAAAATCGGTAAAAGCAGCAACTACTAAACGCCCATCCATTTAAGCGGTACCAAAACAATTTGGGGGAACAAAATTAACAAAATTAGTACCACCGTTTCGATCAGCAAGAATGGCATAATATCCTTCATTAGGTCATCCATTAGCACCTTGCCGGCACCACACGCGGCGTTAAGCACCGTGCCGACCGGCGGGGTAAGCAGGCCGATGGCGTTGTTTAAAATAAACACTACCCCGAAGTAAATCGGGTCAATCCCCGCTTTTTTGATGATCGGCATCAATACCGGTGTTAATATCAACACTGTCGGCGTCAGATCCATTGCCGTTCCTACAATAAATACCAGAATATTAATCGCGACCAGCAGCAATACTTGATTACCCATATACGGCGCCAGCCAGCTTGTAACCATCGCCGGAATATTGGCAATGGCGATTAGCCAGGAAGACACCATTGCCGCCGCAATGAGAAACATAATAACACTGGTCGTTTTAGCCGCCGATATGAGAATATGATACAAGTCCCGAATGGTGATTGACCGATAAACAACGAAACAGAGAAACAACGTGTAAAATACGGCTACGACCGACGCTTCGGTGGGCGTAACAATCCCGAATTTAATGCCAATCATAATAATGAATGGCAAGGCAAGCGCCCAGGCGGCATCTTTGATTGCGATCGCAATTTCTTTCAACGAACGCCGCGGATATACTTTAACGTTCATTCTTCGGGCCATATACCACCAAAGTACGGCTAAACTTACCGCCACCATCACTCCAGGCACTATGCCGGCCATAAAGAGTTTCATTACCGACAAGCCGCTAATAGATGCAAAGATAATAAAAGGAATGCTTGGTGGCAAAATCGGCGCAACAATCGATCCGGCACCGATTAATGCTGCCGAACGGCTTTTGACATATCCCGCCTCGGCCATCATGGGAACCATGATGGCCGCCAACGCCGCCGTGTCGGCAACCGCCGATCCGGACAGGCCAGCGAAAATAAAGGCCGTAATGATTGCCACATAGCCTAATCCGCCGCGAATATGGCCAACCAGGGCGATCCCGAAGTTGATTATTTTTTTGGAAATTCCGCCGGCATTCATCAGTTCGCCGACCAGGATAAAAAACGGGATAGCCATCAATGCAAAATTGTCTGCCCCGATAATCAGGTTTTGCGCCAAAATGCGGGTATCAAACATGCCCAGATGCAGCATTAACGCCACCCCGCACACCAGCAGGGCAAAAGCTATCGGCATGCCGAGCGCCATAGCGCCGCAAATAGAAAACAGAAAAATTGCCACCGTCATTGGCTTATTTCTCCTTTGTTAACCTGATTTAAATTTATCTCTTCTTCCGATTCTTTCAGGACAATCAAGTCGTCAATTGCCCCTTGCACAAATAGTCCCCGATAGATACGGCAGCAGATGACCAAAAACATGCCGACACTGGTAAGAATGCCAACAGCATACATGTAGGCGAGTGGCAACCCGGTCGCCGGCGACAGGGTTCTGGTAGTCAGCATTGTCATTTTTAAACTGCCTTCAAACAATACCCACAGACAGCCAACCACCAGGATATTGCTGACAAAAAAACAAAGTTTTTTCAGGGCCGGCGACAGCTTTTGCACCAAAGAAGTAAATCCAAGGTGATTGTTGTCTTTCAGCGCGCCAATTGCGCCCATGAACACAAGCCAGACAAATAAAAACCTGGATAATTCTTCTGCCCACGTTATACCGGAATTGAAAAAGTAACGCAGCACAACGTTGGTAAAGATAAAAATCCCCATAAGCGCCAGGAGTACTGCCATGATACCGTTGACTGCCGCCTCAAATTTCGCTATTTTCTTCATGCGGTTAACGTCCTCCACCGGCAGATTTACAAGTTAGGGCCGGCTTCTTAAGGAGGCTAAGCCTCCCTAAGAAGCCAACAACAATTTGCTTTTTAAATACCGCCTTACTGTTTCGTCGCCGCTATCAACCTGTCAACCAGGTCGCCGCCGATTGACGCCGCCACCTGTTTATACAGCGGCTGCAACATTTGCTTGATTTTTTCTTGTTCACCCGGGTTCAAATCGCTTATCTTCATGCCTTTTTCTTTAAGATAAGCAATACTGCTCTTGTCTTCCTCATCATTTAGTTTCCGTTGATAATCACGAGCCTCAATTGCCGCTTTTTTGATAATCTCCCGTTCTTTATCGGTAAGCGAATCCCAGAAAACCTTGCTTACCATAAATACATTGGCATTATAGATATGGCCGGTATTCGTCAAATATTTTTGCACTTCGTAAAATTGACTGGCAACTACGTTACCGTAAGGGTTCTCCTGCCCATCGACAACTCCCTGTTCCAGGGCGCTGTACAACTGGGAGAAGGCTATCGGCGTCGGGTTGGCTCCGAGCAACCGCCAGGTTTCAACATGTACTTTGCTTTCCAATGTCCGTATCTTTAGACCTTTAATATCATCCGCGGTTTTAACCTCACGCTTATTGTTGGTAAGATGCCGGAAACCATTTTCCCAATATGCCAGCCCGATAAGTCCGGCTTTAGGCAAATCCTGCAATAATTCCTGACCGATCGGCCCGTCAAAAACCTTATAGGCAGTTGCCTTATCCTTAAATAAGAACGGAAGGTCGAATACATCCATCCGGGGAGCAAAAGCAGCAATAACCCCGGTCGATACCGCCGTTCCATGGACGGTACCCATCTGCAGGGCTTCAATTACCTGCCGGTCACCACCCAGCACACCATCGGAAAATACTTCTACTTTTATTGTGCCTCCGGTTTCTTTTTCAACAATTTCCCCAAACTTGTAAAGGCCTTTCGTGAGCGAACGGTCTTTATTCGTAACAATTCCCAGTTTCATGACTTTCGTCCCGGCACTTTTGTTCCCCGAATTAGACTCAGACGAGCAGCCGGAAATAAATAATAAACAGGCCACCAGCAGACTAATTAAGCTCAGGTATCTTTTCATCCACGTTCTCCCCTCTCATAATAGGCTTAAACCAAACTTTCTGTTCTCTTTACCCTAAATCAACCACACCACTATCGCCATCAGCCCCCTTTCGCAGGGTTATCTTGGTTATCAGCGCGCAAACGCTAACAAAATTTTGGCATAATTTCCGGATAGCGCCTGAGCATATGCAGCTTGATAATCTGCTAGCGGAACGACTTTGGAAATAACCGGCTCGACAAATAAGGAAGGACAACTTAAATATTCAATCGCGTCGGCAAAATCTTTCAATGTATAAATTATCGTCCCTAATATTGATATTTCATTGCGCACAATATGGATCGGACTCATGTTTACCGGTTCGCCGGTTATCCCTAACGCAATCATTGTGCCACCAGGTTTGACGATCTGCATTGCTTGCTGGATAGCCGCCTTTACGCCGGCAGCTTCTACAACCACGTCAAACAGTTCGCCATTGACAGCTTGCGGCATTAAAGCCGTTACCGCCCCAAGCGCTTTCGCAATTTCTAATTTTACGGGATTCACATCAATAGCCGTAACTTTGGCGCCTAAATGAAGGGCTAGGGCGACGGCTAACAGCCCCTCTGTCCCACACCCGACAATTGCTACTGTCGTACCCGGGAGTATACTGGCTTTTTTCAACGCATGAATTGTAACTGCAAACGGTTCAATCAGTATCGCCCGCTCGTCAGGTAAATTCCCTGGCACAGGAAAAACATATTTGGCATCCAGTATGACCTCCTGGGCAAATACCCCGTCAATTGCAACACCGAGCGGTTTTTTCTTAATACAAATGTTAGTTTTTTCATTTAGACAAAATTCGCACGTCCCGCAAAAAGTATTGGGAAAAACCACCACTCTTGTTCCAATATCATAAGGTACTGCCGCCCCAGCTTCAATAATCGTGCCTAACGCCTCATGCCCCGGCCGGATTGGATATTGCGCATAGCTTATCGCTCCCTGGTATACCCGCAAATCAGACCCGCATATTCCCCCATAGATCATTTTTATCTTTACTTCGTTATCCTTTAGGCGTGAAGCCATCTCTGCTGTCCGCAACTCTAACTCATTAGGCCGCTTTAAATATAGCTCAAGCGTGTTACTCACCTTCTTTGCTACTCATAGTGTTTGACTTTTATTGCAGTTTGTTGAGTACTTGTGTAGCTATCAGCGCTAACTCCTTTCTTAACAAAGTTTTTTCATTACGGCCGTAATAACCTTTAAAACTTTTTGTAAAAATGCGACAATCATATTAGATCGATTTATTAGATCGATCTAATATGATTTTATTCCCGCCCAGTCAAGGCTGTCAATATAAATTTTGGTATATTTTAAAAATAACATTAAGTTAAAACTGTCACAATTGCTTGGCGTTTTTGTTTTGTATATAATTGACAGCAGCTAGCCGACAACATATAATAGCCCTAGTATTTTTTCTTTTTAATCAGCAAAGCTACCAAAATGCAGGTGGTTATATGAAGACAAGCAAAAAACGCAGTCACGTAACATTACAAGATGTCGCCGCCCATGCCGGCGTTTCGCGCGCAACAGCCTCGCTGGTCCTGCGCGGCAGTCCCAATATTTCGGAAGCAACCCGCCAAAAAGTTTTGGCAGCTATGCAACAATTAGGCTATGTCTATGACCGGATTGCAGCCAATTTGCGATCCAATGCATCATCGACCGTAGGATTAATCATTATGGAGCTGGCAAACCCGTTTTATTCCGAATTACTGGTTGGCATTCACCAGGAACTTGATAAATTCGGTTACACCGTCATTTTAGGTACAACCTTTGATTCGCACGCCATACAGGAACGACTGCTTTCAACCATGCTGGAACACCGGGTCGGCGGCATTATTTTATCGGCTGTGCCCGGCAGCTCCAGTGAAGGTGTTAATCAAATTATAAAATTGGGCATACCCGTTGTTTTAGTCGGCCGAAAAATTGCCAATGTAAGCTGCGACTATGTCGGGATCGATAACGTCCGCGGCGGTCAAATTGCCGCTGAACATCTTATTCGCAAAGGACACCGCCGCATTGCCTTTTTAGGTGGATTTTCCCAGCTTTCTTCATGGCAAGAGCGTAAACGCGGATACGATCAAGCCCATTATGCTGCCGGCCTGCCGATCGATAATAATTTAGTCGTGGAAACACCGGCTACCCGCCAAGGCGGCATTGCAGCCATCCAAAAGGTTTTAACCGCACCCGAACCACCCACTGCCGCCTTTTGTTATAACGACATGATTGCCATCGGGGCGATGATGCAAATGAAAGAAATGGGCTTCGTTCCCGGCCGCGATATGGCAATTGTCGGCTTTGACGATATTCCAGAAGCAACTATCTTCAGCCCGAAACTTACAACCGTGTCTTCTTTCCCCCGCCTTATGGGTATCCACGCCGCCCGCCTTTTGCATGCACAGATTGAGGGCGCAGCTGACGAGCCACAGACCATTATTTTGCAACCAGAGCTTATTGTCCGCGAGTCATGCTCTTACGCGAAAAACCAGACACGCGCTTAGCAATTTTCCGGATTAAACGGCGAAAATGCCCCCACAAGAGGGCATTTTCGTAATTTTTAAGCTACTTTAATTATTACTTGCACCTATCGCTTTTTCAATCACGGTAAGGACCGTTCGTAAATCGTCAATTTGGATCTGACCGGGAGCTGAGCTGTTTGCGCCAATCGCAAAACTGAGCGCCGACCCAAATACACCTCCTATCATGCGGCTTATTACGCCATAACGTCCCATGGATATGGTAATTATCGGTATATTAACAAGTCGTTTCGCTGCCAGGGTTACCTGTAAAAGCGCTAAAACATCTTCCAGGGTGCGGGGCATGACGGCCACTTTGGCAACATCGAGTTGGTACTGAACGGCTTGCGCAAACTTTTGCAGCAAAATATCCGCTGCCGGCGTGCCTTCAAAATCGTGGAATGAGCCAATAATTTTTTTCTTGGTTTTAAGCGCTACAGTCCGCAGACATTCAATATAGGCGGGCGGATTGCTTAATTCATAATCGATATATTCCCACCCGGTATTTTGGCAAATATTTATGAGAAGTTCAAGAATATCGTGGTCATTTAAAGTAATTGGCTGACCACCTTCCCGCCGCGACCGTACGGTAAAAATAAACGGGATATCGCCTGCCGCCTTTTTGATCCAGTTGGCTATACGAATTACCTCATCGCTTTGGCTAATATCACCAAAAAAATCGGCCCGCCATTCAATAACATCCGGTTTTTTTACCAGAACTTCGCTCAATTCGGCCATTACCGCATCCCCAGTCCGCCCAACGAGCGGCACACAGATTAGCGGTTTTGTTCCTTGTCCAATCATCGTGTTGTTCACAGCATTACCCCCTAATTTGCAGAGATATTAATCAAGCGAGTTCGCCCCTGGCCCGCAAAAAGCCAATAATCAGTTCCGAAACCCGCAAGGGGGTAATCGTACTCGTTTCGATGGCAAAATCCGCAACGGCGTAATGTCTGGTCCGCTCTTGCAGCAGTTGTTCGATCGCCTGTAATTTGTCCGGTCTTTTCAGCAGCGGCCGCTGAACCTTGTCATTTTCCACGCGCCGCAAAATTACCTCCGGCGCTGCCTGGAGACAAATCACGACACTATTTTGTTTCAGCCATTTAACATTCTCCGGATAAAGCACCGCGCCACCCCCAGTGGCCACCACCGCGTTATCATAACGGGAAACAGCTTGTATCGCGCATCGTTCCTGTTCGCGGAAAAACGGCTCCCCATGAATGGCAAAGATCTCTTCCACCCTTAACTTGCACTTCGCTTCTATTTCCTGATCGATATCGATAAACGTCCGTCCCAATTGATTGGCCAGGATGCGTCCAGTGGTTGTTTTTCCGGTGCCCATGAAGCCAATCAAAACGATATTTTTCATTGACAAGCAACTCCTTCCTACCATACTACCCGCATTGCGCAAACCAGTATTTAGTCAAAACGCGCAAGGCCAATACAACCGGTGTTGGCGAATAACTACCCGCCAATGAACCATGCTACCATCCTCCTTTAAAACCTGATAAGGCAAAATAAACAACCATATTACTTAACAAAATACCAACCTACTATCTGCCCCAGCTGCCACGTGTTACAATTTTGTCCGTATGGGGCGTGTATCTTGTATTCAATTAGATTGCTATCAATGTTAGCATAAACATCATCACTTGTGAATAGGATTTTCGGAAAAATTACCGCTTATAAAAATTAGCAGGAGGCAATGCCGGCCTTCGCCGCATTACCTCCTGCTTTTTATTCCCTATTATTTACTTGATAAACCCAAACTGCTGCCCGATTGATAAAGCGGCCATGGTAAGCAGGAACAGCCCTGATGCAATCGTGGCATACCTGACCCACGGGGCCATCCGGTACTCCAGCGGCAGCATTCTGCTTTCCGTCCACACCTGGGCCAGCGCCCATAGCCCGCAGCCAAGGGTGCCACCCAGCAGGCCGCCGATGGTGAGGATGGTGACAACGTTGAACCCGAACCAGTTGTAGGCCAGGCCGACCGCAACAATATATACATAAACAAACTTGGCGCAGCCTTGCCGCCCCTTTTCCCGGACCCACTTAAACACGGGCGCGAAGGTCTCATAGGTAGTGGAAGGATAGAGCTCCATTATGCTGTAGAGCGTACCCCACAGGGCGCACCACACGCCCAGGTAATAAAGATAAACCAGCGACGGATGGAGAAAAGTGAGGAACCGCGCCTGGTGCTCAAGCAGCTTGTTCCCGGCGGGAATGAGTTGCGCGGTGTGGAGCATCGCCGCCCCCAGCGCGGTGAAAGCAACGGTAATGAGGAGCAGAGCGCCAAAACTGACTGTCGTGTCGACTTGCGCGGCCTTTAGCCACGTCATGGCTTTGGTTACTTCTTCCTTTTCGGTAGGCAGCGGCAAGGTCTTGTCACATTTCGCGGTCAGGATTTTCTCTTCTATTTCCCGGAAGTTGGGCAGGCCAAACACGCCCCAGCCTTTGGCCCGATACAGGCCGACATAGCCGATGTAGTCGTAGATGCCGCCGCCGATAGCGCCGACATAGGCCACCATCTCCAGCCAGATTTTCCGGCTGGCTACGTCCGGATATTTGGCCACGACCCACGGTTCATACACAGGCAGGCTGGGAATCATGCCGAGCAGGATCTGGCCCCACGCCGGTTTGGACGCAAACAAAGCGATCAAAGTAGTAATAACCATCGTGACAACAATCGCCGTTTGCGATTTTTCCACCCAGCTATAACCGCCGGCGAGAACAATGGCCAAAGTTCCAAGAATATAGATGGTCGCCCACAGCGGAACCGACAAGGACCCACCCGTGAGCATCATTGTCATGTTGCCGAGCAGGTTGGCCAGCCCGCCTACCCAGGACGGGAAGCTGGCAATGGCCAATAGGCCCATCAGCACAGGGAACCAGTTTTTCGGGCCGGGGAAGAGCTGGCCCCATCTGGCGACCGGATGTTCGCCGGTTAGGACAATATAGCGCGTTCCTGAATAGCTCATAAACCCTTTAGCCAGTGCGCCCAGCAGCAGGCACCATAAAATGCCGTAGCCAAAAATGGCGGCACCGCGCGGCGCGAAAAAGACTTCGCCGCTGCCGACCGTCGCTGACGCAAGGATAAACCCGGGTCCCATGAAGGCGAGCAATCCCTTCCAGCCTCCCAGCAACCTCTCATCCGGTTCCGGATACTTAAACAACGCTTTTTCACTCATCCTTTTGTCCCTCCTTTATAAACAACAATGCGATCAAGGCGACTTTCGCGTCCGGTTTATTCCCCGCTCAACCTCCCTTCCCAAGACCGGTTTCAATCAGCTTAATCGCGCTCCGGCATCGCATATAGGCGTAGCTGGCGTATCCCGCCAATCCTACAACGACAATAAGAAAAATGGAGGGGGCAGCTAATGCCAACAGCGCCGTACAGCCCCACCCCAGGATACCGACCCAAAGCCAGCCTTTTTTGAGGCGCCGGTAGTAGGCCTGCATCTCCCTAAGTTCGCTTTTGACGATATCCACATCAACGGGGGCAGCCGGCCGCTCAGCCCTGCAGCGGTCACTTGGGGAGGATTTCACCAGCTTGCGCCAATAATAAACCGCCGGCAAGGTGAACAGCGCCGCTATAATGTAGTTAGCTTGAACATAGGCCATTGCCGTCAAGGCCAGGAAGCCAATAACGGCGAGTCCCCGGGCGACCACCTGACTGCGCGGTTTTTGCCTAATTGCCTCCAGTCCCATGAAATCCTCCCCCTGCTTATTGCCGCGCCGGGCGGCTTTTTGTTGGTTTTATTTTTAATATTCCGACTTTTAGGCTTGAGGTGCGGCTTGCGTTCGTAGACAAAAGGCCCGCACCTTGGCCGACACGCCTTAGCTTTTGTTAATTAGCGCAGCAGCGCGCCGGAAATTACCATCCGCTGCACCTGATTGGTACCTTCATAGATTTGGGTTATCTTGGCGTTGCGCATCAGCCGTTCAACCGGATACTCCCGGGTATAACCATAGCCGCCGAAGATCTGGACGGCATCGGTGGTAACCCGCATCGCCACGTCCGAAGCGTACATCTTGGCCATCGCCGCTTCCTTGGAGAACGGCCGCCCCTGATCTTTGGCATAGGCGGCGCGGTACGTCAAAAGCCGGGCCGCGTCAATCTCGGTGGCCATATCGGCTAACATAAAGGCGATCGCCTGGTTGCTGGCAATGGGTTTTCCGAACTGCACCCGTTCCTTGGCATACTTCACGGCATGGTCGAGCGCGGCCTGGGCAATGCCGAGGGCTTGGGCGGCAATACCGATCCGGCCGCCGTCAAGGGTGCTCATGGCGATTTTAAACCCTTCCCCTTCCTTACCGAGCAGGTTTTCCCTGGGTACCTTGACGTCCTGGAAGATAAGTTCCATGGTCTGGGAGGCGCGGATGCCCATCTTGTGCTCTTTTTTGCCGAAGGTAAAGCCAGGCATGCCCTTTTCCAGGATAAAGGCGCTGATCCCTTTGACCCCCTTGGTTTTGTCGGTCATGGCGAAAACAACATAAATTTCTGCTTCGCCGCCGTTAGTGATGAAGATTTTACTGCCGTTCAGCACATAATGGTCGCCGTCCAAAACCGCCGTTGTTTGCTGGCTGGCGGCATCGGTGCCGGCATTAGGTTCGGTCAGGCCAAACGCGCCCAGTTTCTTGCCTTTTATCAGGGGAACGAGATATTTTTGTTTCTGTTCTTCGGTGCCGTAGGCAAAGATGGGCCACTGGCAAAGGGAAACGGAAGTGGCAAGGGTTACCCCGACGCTGTCGTCGGCGCGGGACACTTCTTCCACCGCCAGAATATAACTCAGATAGTCGCCGCCGGCCCCGCCGTACTGTTCGGGAAAACAGATGCCGGTCAGGCCGAGTTCGCCCATGGCGTCATACAGCGCCCGCGAAAACTCTTCCTTCTCGTCCCGCTCGGCTGCCCCAGGGGCGACTTCCTGTTCGGCAAACTCGCGGACCATTTTCTGGATCATTTTTTGCTCTTCGGTCAACTCAAAGCGCATATCCTTACTCCTCCCCTATTAAATAACGGTCGGTTTTTTACCCTTGCTGCTTGGCTTGGATGATGTCGCGGCCGCGGTTGAAGGCCGCGATGTCTGCATCGTGATATTTCGGGTCTACCTTTGACAGCAGCTTATTGAGGACGGCCTCGGCCGGCAGCACGTCGGAAATGGCGGTGAAGGCGCCGAGCATAACGACGTTGGTCAAAAGAACATTGCCGAGCTCCTTGGCCGCCTGGGTGGCGTTGATCAAATAACCGTTAAGGCCCTTGCCGGCAACCTCGGCCAGTATCTCGTCGGTCGAAGGGTAAACATCCACCTTCAGATTGGCCAGGATGGTCGGTACCGCCGCCGTATTGATAATGTACTGGCCGTTTTTATTGAGAAGATTGATGTAGCGCAGCGCCTCCAGCGGTTCGAAGCCCAGCAGCACATCGGCCTGGCCCAGGGGCACTACCGGCGAAAAGATTTCGCGGTCGGCCAAACGCACATGGGAGAGAACCGACCCGCCGCGCTGGGCGGCGCCTTTGGTCTCGGTGTTTACGACATTGTAGCCGGCATCCATGGCGCATTGGGCAATGACTTGGGAAGCGAGGATATTGCCCTGGCCGCCAACCCCGGCGATGACTAAATCAAATTTCATTGCAGTGCCCCCTTCTTGCATACGAAAGTACATACGCCGCAGCCGTTGCAGGCGCTCGCTTCGATGACCGCTTTGCCGTCGACGATGGTGATGGCCGGGCAGCCGAACGTCCGCACGCAGAGGCTGCAGCCGTTGCAGATGTCGGTATTGACTGTTACCTGCCTGGGCGTGAAGGATAGTTGCCCTTCCCGTCCGAACCGGAGATAACACAGCGCCTCGGCGACAACTACCTTGACGCCCTTTTCCGCCGTCGCTGCGGTAATGACCTTTATCGTTTCGTCCACGTTATAGGGATTGCAGCGGAAGACCTTGGCGCCCATGGCCGCGGCCACTACCCCCGGGTCCATGGGGCTGATCCGGTCATTTAGGTTGCTGGGACTGCCGGGATGGGGCTGGAAGCCGGTCATGGCGGTCGTCGAGTTATAGGCGATGACGACGGTAATATCGGCCCGGTTGTAAATGGCGCTGGCCAGGCCGGTCAGGCCATTGTGAAAGAAGGTCGAGTCGCCGATCAAAGCGTATACCGGTTTGGCAAACCCGGCGGCCTTGATGCCGTAGGCCATCGGGATGGACGATCCCATGCAATAGATGGTGGCCTGGAGGTTCATAGGCTCAAACGTGCCGGCATCATGGCAGCCAATATCGCCGGTAACGATGCCGCCGTTTTGCCGTACCACCTCTTTCAGGGCAATGAGTAGCCCGCGGTGACTGCAGCCCGAGCACTGGGTGCGGGTCCGGGCCGGAATATATTTACCTTGCGGCGGCGCCGGATAAGGCTTGCCGACCAAAGCACTCTCAATGGCCGTGAGCACGACATTGGTAGTCAGTTCGCCTTCTTTCGGCAAATAAGTCTCGCGCCCGAGCACCTCGACCATTACTCCATTTTCAAAACACAGCTGTTTAATCAGCCGTTCTACCACCGGCTCGATTTCTTCAAACACGACCACCCGTTTGCGCCCCTTGACAAAGCTGAGCACTTTCTTCTCCGGCAGCGGCAGGGTCGAAAGTTTTAGGATGGGCAGCTTTTGCCCGTAAATTTGTTCGGCCTCTTTCAAAAAGGCGTAGCCAATGCCGCAGCCGATGAACCCTACCTCGCCGTCGGCCTCTTCTACCCGGTTAAACGGCGATTCTTCCATGAGCGCCTTCAGCTCGGCCTGTTTGCTATTTAGCCAACGGTGCCGCATCTTGGGCCGAAGCTCGCCGCCCGACTCCTTTTCTACCACCGCGGACATGACAAAGCGCTTGCGGTCGATGACAAACTCGCTCTTGCGGCCTTCAGGGATAACATCGGTATACTCGACCATGCCGCCGGCGTGATTGATCCGCATGACCGGCCGCAGGGCAAAAACCAGCTCGGTCTGTTCAGACAGTTCAAACGCCGCTTTGGTCATATCATAGGCTTCCTGGACGCTGGACGGGTCAAAGACCGGCAAGTGGGCGTAGGTATGAATCAGGATGCGAGTGTCCTCTTCGCATTGGGACGACAGGCCGCCGGGGTCGTCAGATGAAACCAGCACCAGCCCGGCCCTGACGCCGGTAAAGTTTATGTGCATAAGATAATCAGCCGCGGCGTTGGTGCCGTTATGCTTCATCACGGCCATGGCCCGTTGGTTGGTAAGGCAGGCGCCGCCCGCGACCTCAAAGGCGTGTTTTTCATTGGCCGACCATTCGGCGTAAACGTGCGGGAACTCAGCGCAATGCTCAACAATCTCCGTCGCCGGCGTTCCCGGGTAGCCGGCCACCACCCTGACTCCAGCCGCTACGGCCGCCCGCGCGATCGCCTCATTGCCTAGCATGAATTTTTTGCTCATTCTCTTGCCTCCTCTTTCAAAGTTTGCGGCGAGTATTGTCTTTGGCGCCTGACTTGCCTAATCTACTTCGAACACCGTCCCCGGGTTCAAAATGAGATTGGGATCCAGCGCTTTTTTGATGGCCTGCATCATTTTCAGCTGGACCGGGTCGGCAAACCGGTGCATCCACTTTACCCGCTTGGACCCAATGCCGTGTTCGCCTGACATTCTCCCGCCGATGCTGTACACGAAAGCAAATAGATCATGGAGGATTTCGTCAATTTTGGTTGGCCACTCTTCAGCCGGGATATTGCCCTGCATGATCGTCAGGTGCAGATTACCGTCGCCGGCGTGAGCCACCACCCGCCCTACTGCCTCATGTTGTTTACAGATCCGGGTTATTTCCCGCATGGCGTACGCCAGGTGTTTAACCGGCACCACAAGGTCTTCGGGGCTGTGAATGTAGCTTTCTTCGCGGTTCGCGTCGCCAAAGGCCCGCCGGGCGGCCCAGATGGTCTTAGAATCGGGGACCAGCGTGGCAATTGCCCCACCCGCGGTGCAGATTTCGTCAATGCGGGCGGCCTTATCTTCCAGCTCCTCCTCGGTGCTTGTTTCGACGGTAATAATAAGGTAGTTGCCATCCTCTTGATGCGGCAGGCCCACTTTGAGATAACGGGCGCAGACATTGACGGCCTCGTTGTCCATGTACTCGAGCGAAGTCGGGTCGATACCGGCCTTTAGGAGTTTGAATACCGTATCAATCGCCGTTTCGGTATCCGGGAAAACGGCGAGAAAATCCATTTTATAGGGGGGCAGCGGAATTAATTTCAGCGTCGCCTTGGTGATAATCCCCAGCGTTCCTTCCGAGCCCATAATCAGCTGTTCCAGGCAGTAGCCGGAAGTGCTTTTGTTCAGCAGTCCGCCTAATTCGGTTATTTCTCCGGTAGGCGTCACGATTTCGACCGCATAGACTTGGTGGCGGGTGGTGCCGTATTTCACGGCTTTGTTGCCCCCGGCATTGGTTGCGATATTGCCGCCGATGAAGCAGTTGTCGCCGCTGGATGGATCGCCGGCGTACAATAAGCCAACAGCGGCAGCGGCCTGCTGGACATCCTTCGTCCTGACGCCCGGCTCTACCACCATGTACATATGCTCGGCATTGACTTCGATAATTTTGTTCATCTTTTCCAACGACAAGACAATGCCGCCGTACATCGGCGCCGCGCCGGCGGCCAGACCGGTACCGGCGCCCCGCGGGGTAACGGGAATGAGCTCCCGGTTGGCCAGACGGATAATTTCCGCCACCTGGTCTCTGGTTTCCGGAAAGACCACCACTTCCGGCATATGGTGGTAGCGGGCGTCGGTTACCTCGTCCTGGCTGTAGGTTATAAGTTTATCGGGGTCGGTAAGGACGTTTTTTTCGCCGACGATGGCCTTTAACTCCGCAATATGGTTTGGCCCGACCCGATTATATTTCCTCATCTTGCTTCCCTCCGCACTTCCCGTAATGTATGATTGACACAACAGCAATGGAAAGCAGAACGTTCCACCACTTTTTACTTTCCAATTGCCACTTAGGTAGGATTGTTGCCGTAAATCACTTTGTATAGGCACCGGCCATCAAGGAAGCGGCCTTTTCCGTAAATTGTTTAAGAATACCTTTCCGGAGCGGACGCTCGGGAGCTCGCCAGGCAGCCTTGCGGGCGGCCAGGATAGTGGCAATTTCCGCCGGCGACTTTCTTTCCCCGCCGACACCGACAAGGTTAAGCTCTCGCCCCGGAATATTGATTTCGATCAGGTCATTGTCTTCCACTAGGGCCAGCGGTCCGCCCTCCGCGGCCTCCGGGGAAACATGGCCGACGCACGGCCCCCGCGTCGCCCCGGAGAAGCGGCCGTCGGTTACCAGGGCGACAGTGCCGTTCAATGCTTCGTCAAAGACGATCGCGTCGGTTGTCATAAACATTTCCGGCGCCCCTGAGCCTCGTGGCCCTTCGTAGCGGATGATGACCACGTCGCCGGGTTTAATCTTCCCGGCAATAATCGCTTGCTGCGCCGCTTCCTCGCTGTCAAACACGGCCGCCGGCCCGGTGTGGCGGTGCATCGACGGAACAACGGCCGAATATTTGATCACCGCACCGTCGGGAGCGATATTGCCTTTCAGGATCGCGATCGAACCGTACTGTTTGGCTTTGCTTACCGGTCTGATAACATCGTCAGGGGAAAGGCCAAACGTTTTAAGATGCTGGTGGCACCGGTCAAAGAAGCCGTCCTGCCAGAGCTGCTCAAGGTTTTCCCCAAGCGTCTTGCCGGTTACGGTCATGACATCCAGGTTAAGGTGATCCTTAATATACCACTGTACCAGCGGGATGCCCCCGGCGAACCAGAACAGCTCGGTCACGTACTGGCCGCTGGGCTGCACGTTGGCCAGATAGGGGATTTCCCGGCTCGCCTGGTCAAACATTTCAGGCTCAATGGTCATCCCCAGCTCATGGGCAATGGCCGGCAGATGAATCAGGGCGTTGGTACTGCCGCCGATGGCCGCGTGCACTTTAATGGCGTTGACAAAAGCGTCCTTGGTAAGGATCTTGGCCGCGGTGATTCCCTGCTCAGCCAGCCGGACAACCTGGCGGCCCGCTAGTCGGGCAATGCGGCGAATTTCGGTAAACGTCGCCGGCAGCAAAGCGCTGCCCGGCAGCGCCAGCCCCAGCGCTTCCGCCATACACTGCATGGTGCTGGCCGTCCCCATGAACTGACAGGCGCCGCACGATGGGCAGCCCGTAAGTTTATAGTTGCGGATCTCAGCGTCGGCAATTTGGCCCTTTTTGGCTTTGGCCGATATCGGCCCGGCCAGGCCGGAGGTGGTTATCCCCGGCCCGCTGCGCATCGAGCCGCCGGGAATATGAATAGTGGGAATATCTACCCGGGCGGCCGCCATTAGATGGGCGGGTATCGACTTATCGCAGCTGGAGATAAGGACCATGCCGTCCCAGGGTATTACCGAGGCGTGCAGCTCCACCATGTCGGCGATTACCTCGCGCGACGCCAATATGTAGTTCATGCCGTCATGGCCCTGGCCCCAACCGTCGCAGATATCGGTGACATGGTGCCGGGCCGGTTTCCCGCCGGCCTCATAAATGCCGATCGCCGCCTCTTCGCTGAGCATGTCGAGGTGAAAACTGCCAGGGTGGCTTTCACCAAAGACATCGTCCACTAAAATATGCGGCTTTTCGGTATCTTCCTCCGACCAATTCATCCCCAGCCGCAGCGCGTCCACCTGGGCCCACAGTTTCCTGGCGTCTTGGCATTTTTGCCGCATAAAATCCCCTCCTGTTTAGTCCAGCAGATTGCCTTGCGCATCAAACCTCATGTCCGTCGGCTCACCGCAAATTTCAATGGCCGGATTGGCCCGCGCCTGTGCCAGCAATGCCTCGGAAATGTAGATTTCCCCTAAGTGAAGCGTGTCCTTGATCCTTACCAGCCGGACTTTGGCGAGGTCACGGGCATAGCTTGTTTTGATCGCGGCGAGGATTGCCTCTTTGTCCGAGGCCAGCACCATGGGGATGCGTACCGGCTCGCAGATTGTAGACGTCAAGGCATTGGCATAGGTATACTCCCAGTCGACTTTAGCCACCAGTTTGCGGGTGGTAAAATCGGCGGCGCCGATGCCGTTGGCGTTGCCATGGGTTTTATCGGTCAGGTCGAGCACCACCAGCTTGTTGACCGCCGGGCCGCCGCTGGCGTACGGCGTGGGATAGCGCCCGGTTATGTTGGGGTCCATGCCGTCACCGGAAATTTCCTTGCCGATACGGTCGACAATCAGGACATCGATCGGGTCAAACATAATCCGCGGCATGTGCGCCCTCGCTTCGCGAAGCAGCCGTTGGTCGGTCGCGATAATTTCTTCCGCCGGCACGGCCGCGATCTTGGCCACACGGTCGTAGGCGTTTTCGACGGTGGCCACCCCGAACAGGATGCGGGTACGCGCCAGCTTGATTTTGGCCATTTCCACCACATGTTCGGCCATATGCTTAAAGCCATAGGCGTGGCAGGCGTCTGCCCCTTTCTGCTTGCCGAGCCCGATGGTGATCATCTTAGCCAGACCGCTCTCGCACGGCCCATGGAAGGCGGTATGCGGCTTGACCCGGTTAATTACGACAATCCCGTCGGCCTCGTAAGCGTTCTTGTCAATCAGTACCGGCAGACCATTGGCCAACCGCCCTACTTCTACCACATCCATCGCTGATACAATCGGACAACCGACGCTGTCTTCCGTGATGCCGAGATTAGCCAGGACCTGCCGCTGACCTTCGGCCGTCGCCCCGCCGTGACTGCCCATGGCCGGTACAATGAAGGGGACGCCGCCCCTTCGCTTGATTTCTTCAACCGTTACCCGCGTAATGGTCTGGATCTCGGCTATTCCTCTGCTGCCAACGGCCACGGCAATCCGCATGCCGGGCCTGATGCGGTCGCCTACCCCCTGCTTGGCCAGTTCCTGGCGCAAGCATTGCGGCAAATCGACCACTTGCGCGGCGGGAAATTTTTGATATACCTTGACTAACCGCGGCAACGGCACATTGGCCAATAATTCCTGAATAATCCCCATAACAATTCCTCCCTGGGGAGACCCCTAAGCTCAAGCAAACTAACCAAATCCGAATCTTTACCGGTAAAGCCTAACCGTTTTTAAAAGCCATGACTTTTTCCCGAAACACCTCATAAAGCAGGCCGACGTCAGCCGCAAAGGAAATATATTGCACGCCCCAGTTCTTCCACTTGACCGCGCTTGCGACATCGTCGACGAAAAAGCCGATTGCCACCCCGGCCGCGCGCGCCAGTTCCATGTTTTTCTGCATTTCGGCCACCAGCTGCGGATGGTCTACCTGCCCGGGTATTCCGAGCGAAGCGGAAAGGTCATACGGTCCGATAAATAAGACGTCGATCCCCGGCACGGTAAGAATATCCGGCAGGTTGGCAATCCCTTCCTTGCCTTCCACCTGGATAATGACCGCGGTCTCCTGGTTGGCGCTGGCGAAATAGCTAAACTTGTCAGCGGCCGAATAGCGGGCCGCCCGCACATACCGGTTGCAACCCCGCGCTCCCTCCGGGGAGAATTTGGCGGCTTTAACGGCGGCCATTGCTTCCGCCTTGGTACTCACCTGCGGAACCTGCACGCCTTCCGCCCCGATATCCAGCGCTTTGGCAATAAGCTCGGGCTGATTGCCGTAAACCCTGATCACCGGGCTAACCCCGGCCAGCTTCGCCGCCCGCACCATATCCACCGCCCGGTCGGACGAGATTTCGCCATGTTCGGTGTCAATAATGGCAAAATCAAACCCGGCATTACCGGCAATTTCCAGCACGGCCGGATGGCAAAGGTTTACAAACGGTCCGAACAGCCGCTCCCCGTTTTTGAGTCGTTCTTTCAGTAGCGCCATACTGCTCCTCCTTCACATCGTCGGGCCGATGCGCCAAATGCCGAAGTCGTTGTGGCCGAGAATTTCCGCCTTGGTCAGCTTCCCGGAAGCAACTTCGAGCATTTCGGCGAATATGCGCCGGCCGACTTGTTCCACCGTTTCTTCGCCGGTTATAATCGTCCCGGCATTAATATCCATGTTGTCTTTCATCCGTTCGTACATCGGGGTGTTGGTGGCGACTTTAATGGTCGGGGCGATCGGTGAGCCGGTCGGCGTACCGCGGCCGGTTGTAAATACGCAGAGGTGGCAGCCGCCGGCGACCATTCCCGTCAGCTGCTCGATATCATTGCCCGGCGTATTCATGAAAATAAGCCCTTTCTTCGTAATTTTTTCGGCCCAACCGATTACGTCTTGCAGCGGCCGCGTGCCCGCTTTATAGACACACCCCAACGACTTTTCTTCAATGGAGGAAAGGCCGCCCTCGATATTGCCGGGCGTCGGGTTGCCGCCCCGCATGTCAACGCCCATGGCCTTGGCGGAATCCTCATACGCCCTGATCGTCTCGTAACAGCGGCGGGCCACGTTTGCGTTAACCGCCCGCGCGGCAATGATATGCTCTGCCCCGATGAGTTCCGGCGTTTCCGCCAAAATCGAAGTGCCGCCGGCGTCCACCAGCATATCGCTGGCAACACCCAGGGCCGGATTGGCCGACAGGCCCGAGCAAGCATCCGAACCGCCGCACTCCGTGCCGAGAATAAGTTCCCGGACAGGAATTGGCTGGCGCTTGAGGCTAGATGCGGCCAAAACCATGTTATGCGCGGCGGCCGCCCCGGCCTGGATGGCTTTGTACGAGCCGCCCTCCTCCTGAATGATAACCAGGTGCACAGGCTTATAGGGGCATTGTTTTTTTATTTCTGCCGCCACATCCTGGGCCCGCACAACTTCGCAGCCCAGACCGACGACCACTACACCGTAAACATTGGGATGAGCCCCGTGCCCGATCAGGGCTCGCGCCGTCTGTGCCGCGTCCGGGGCGAGCTGGGAACAGCCGTGCTGGTGCTCAAACCAGGTGGTTCCTTTGACATTGAGGGCAATCGCCCTTGCCACCTGATTGGCGCAAACGACGGTAGGCATAATCAGGACATGGTTGCGAATCCCCACCGCGCCGTCGGGTCGAAGAAAACCCATAAAATTCATTTGATCACCCCATTATCAGATTGCGTTTCGGCATTGGCCATGAAAGGTTAACCCGTTAAATCGCCGCGGCCGCGACAGCCGGCCATATTGTGGACATGGGTATGCTGACCCATCTTTATTGCCTGGGTGGCAACGCCGATTGTTTCACCGTATTTGATTACCTTTTCGTCTCTGGCAATATCCCTGATGGCAAATTTGTGGCCGAAGGGGATCCTTTCCGTTACCAGCACCGCTATTTTCTGTCCTTCAATAACCAATTCCACTTCCGTGCCCGGGGCAATTTCTTCGACGGCCGTAGCGACATTATCGCTTTTTTTCATGACAATAGCCCTGGATTTTCCCATGGCAGCACCTCCTTTGCTATCTGTAGGGCGCTCCGCTTCTGCCCTGGTTATCTTTAAGAGCGGCAGCGCACCGGTAATTGGTGAATTAGCTTCCAAAGCTAGCCGTATTTTTACATATATATGAACTTAGTTCATAATGTAGAACAATTTAATACATGCGAACCAACGCGTATACGCCCTAAACTGCTTTCGGGGAAAGCGAAGATTGCCGGATATTCATGTATATGAACTTATTTCATATATATGAACAAACAAAAGCATCCAACCTTTTCCACCTTCTGCTTCTACATTAATTGCTGTTTTCCTGCTTGGATTTTTATAATTTTCATTTTTTTCTTTTTGGTTCATTGTAAAATGAAATGCAACAGCAAAAGATGAAAAAAGGACTCCCACGTAGAATTCCGGTATGATGAGGGGACTCAATCCAAACCATACAGGAGGGTTCTGCCATGGAAGTCCAAGAACAGTGTACCACATCTGCACGGTCTTTTGAA
This sequence comes from Sporolituus thermophilus DSM 23256, assembly GCF_900102435.1. NCBI lineage: Bacteria > Bacillati > Bacillota > Negativicutes > Selenomonadales > Sporomusaceae > Thermosinus > Thermosinus thermophilus. Next base: position 87,790 of record NZ_FNBU01000011.1, read on the forward strand.
CACCTAAATGCCTATGAGCGCGGAATTATCAAAGCACTTTTGGGTGAGAAGCGCTCAATACGCTATATAGCACGGCAACTTGGCCGTCATCCAAGTACGATTTCACGCGAAATTAAGCGGGGTACAGTTAAGCAGCGACGCTCCGACCTTACTGAATATGAGGCATACTACCCCGAAACGGGACAAGCAG